>JAFNZJ010000137.1 GCA_017382915.1 Clostridia bacterium
AAAAATGAAGGTTGCCTTGACGATGTAGGCGGCTTTGGTGGTTGCTTTGGTCTTGACCTTACCGGAATAAAGGAGCCCGTGCTTGTTTCGGGTACCGATGGTGTAGGCACCAAAATTAAGCTTGCAATGCTGCTTGATAAGCATGACACCATTGGTATTGACTGCGTTGCAATGTGCGCCAATGACATTATTTGCTGTGGTGCAAAGCCACTTTTCTTCCTTGACTATATCGCCTGTGGCAAAAACTTCCCCGAAAAAATTGCTGAAATCGTAGGCGGTGTTGCTGAGGGCTGCGTTCAGGCAGGTTGCGCCCTTATCGGTGGTGAAACCGCCGAACATCCCGGTCTAATGCCTGAGGATGACTATGACCTTGCAGGCTACTGCACAGGCGTGGTTGATAAGTCAAAAATACTTGATAAAAATACCGTTACCGACGGTGACAAGGTTATAGCTCTTGCTTCAACAGGCGTTCACTCAAACGGCTTTTCGCTTGTTCGCAAGGTATTTGATATTGAAAACACCGACCTTTCAGCCCCCAGGGCAGAGCTTGGCGGCAAATCACTTGGTGAAACACTTCTTACCCCCACCAAGATGTATGTTAAATCAATGCTTGCCCTTTTTGATGAGGTTAAGGTTAAGGCGGTATCACACATTACAGGCGGCGGCTTTTATGAAAACATCCCCCGCGCATTGCCCAAAGGCAAAAGCGTTAAGGTTGATAAAAGCGCACTTAAAATTCTGCCTATCTTTGAATATATTGCAAAGGTTGGCAATATTCCCGAGCGTGATATGTTCAACACCTTTAATATGGGCGTTGGTATGAGCGTTACCGTTGCTAAAGAGGATGCCGAAAAGGCGGTAGAAATTCTTCGTGCCAACGGTGAAGATGCCTATATCATAGGTGAGGTTGTTTCATCCGATGAGGGCGTTATTTTATGATGAAAAAAATTGTAGTTTTGGTTTCGGGTGGAGGCACCAATTTACAGGCCCTTATAAATGCCCAGCAGGCGGGGGAATTAGGTAACGGTAAAATCACCTGCGTAATTTCCTCCAAGGCGGATGCCTATGCGCTTACCCGCGCGGCTGAAGCCGGCATTAAAACCCGCACCCTTATTAGAAAAGATTATAGCGACATTGCTTCATATAGTATAGCCATGCGTGATGCCCTTACTCAGGAGGGGGCAGACCTTGTGGTTTATGCAGGCTTTATGACCATACTTGATGAAAATGTCTGTGATGCCTTTAAAAATAAAATGATAAATGTTCACCCCGCCTTAATTCCGTCCTTTTGCGGCAAGGGTTTTTATGGGCTTTATGTTCATCAGGCCGCCCTTGAAAAGGGTGTTAAGGTTTCGGGCGCTACCGTTCACTTTGTTACGGCAGAGTGTGATGCAGGCCCCATAATACTTCAAAAGGCGGTAGAGGTTATGGAGGGTGACACCCCCGAGCTTTTACAAAAAAGAATTATGGAGCAGGCTGAATGGAAGATTTTACCACAGGCCGTTAAGCTTTTCTGTGATGATAAAATAACCGTTAAGGACGGCAAAACAATTATTAAGTAATTTAAACCTGAAAGGAATAAATAGTTATGGAAATCAAGTCTATTGCAAATGAACTAAATTCATTACCCTATCATGGCCGTGGAATTATAATTGGCAAAAGTGCCGACGGCACCAAGGCAATCGCCGCCTATTTTATAATGGGCAGAAGTGAAAACAGTCGCAACCGCGTATTTGTTGCCGACGGTGAGGGTATTCGCACACAGGCCTTTGATGAAAGCAAAATGACCGACCCACATCTTATTATTTATGCCCCTGTTAGGGTGCTTGGCAATAAAACAATTGTTACCAACGGTGACCAAACCGACACCATTTATGAGCTTATGGATAAGCAAATGACCTTTGAACAGGCACTTCGCACCCGTGAGTTTGAGGATGACGCACCAAACTACACCCCCAGAATTTCAGGTATTATTCGTCTTGAAAACGGCGATATGAACTTTGCAATGTCAATTTTAAAATCTGCCGAGGGTGACGGTTCATCCTGCCAGAGATATACCTATGCATATTCAAATCCCTTGAAGGGCAAGGCTAAATTTATTCACACCTATAAGTGTGACGGCAACCCACTGCCAAGCTTTGAGGGTGAGCCAAAAACCTTAGAATTACCCGATACCGATATTGACAGCCTTACAAACCTTATTTGGGAAAACCTTAATGAGGATAATAAAGTATCACTTTTTGTTAGATATATTGATTTAAAAAGTGGTTGCTATGAATCCCGCATTGTTAATAAAAACAAATAAAAAGAGGTAATAAAAATGAAAGAATTTGAACTTAAATATGGTTGTAACCCCAACCAAAAGCCCTCTAAAATATATATGGCAAACGGCGCCGAGCTGCCTATTGAAATACTTTCAGGTCGCCCCGGCTACATAAATTTTTTAGATGCCTTTAATTCATGGCAGCTGGTTAAGGAGCTTAAGGCGGCTTTAGGTCTTCCTGCCGTTACATCCTTTAAGCATGTAAGCCCCACCTCTGCGGCGGTTGGCGTACCCCTTTCAGATAAGCTTAAAAAGGCCTGCTTTGTTGATGATATTGAAGGTCTTGATGATTCACCCTTAGCCATGGCATACGCAAGGGCAAGGGGCACCGACCGTATGTGTTCATTTGGTGACTGGGTTGCCCTTTCAGATGTTTGTGATGTTACCACCGCTTTAATGATTAAGCGTGAGGTATCTGACGGTATCATCGCCCCCGGTTATGAGCCTGAAGCTCTTGAGATTTTAAAATCTAAAAGAAATGGCAACTATAACATAGTTAAAATTGACCCCGACTATGTACCTGAAGAGCTTGAAACCAAGCAGGTTTACGGCATCACCTTTGAGCAGGGTCGCAATAATTTTGAAATAAATAAAGAACTTCTTTCAAACATTGTTACCGAAAATAAAGATTTACCTGAAAGCGCAGTAAGGGATTTAATCATTGCCCTTATCACCCTTAAGTACACCCAGTCCAACTCGGTTTGCTATGCGGTGGACGGTCAGGCAATCGGTGTTGGCGCAGGTCAGCAGTCGCGTATTCACTGCACCCGTTTGGCTGGCACCAAGGCAGACACTTGGTTCTTAAGACAGCATGATAAGGTTTTAAATCTGCCCTTTAAGAAGGATATTGCCAGACCCACCCGTGACAATGTTATTGATGGTTATATCAACCGCAATGAGGAGGATGTAACGGCCGACGGCAACTGGCAAAAATACTTTACCACTAAGCCCGTCCCCCTTACCGATGAGGATATTAAGGCATACCTTAAAACCATTGATGGTGTGGCACTTGGTTCAGATGCCTTCTTCCCCTTTGATGATAATATTGAACGCGCAA
This sequence comes from Clostridia bacterium, assembly GCA_017382915.1. Lineage (GTDB taxonomy): Bacteria > Bacillota > Clostridia > Oscillospirales > Acutalibacteraceae > UMGS1279. The sequence goes on from JAFNZJ010000137.1 coordinate 3,381, forward strand.
AGCGCAGCGGTGTTAAATACATTGCAGAGCCGGGCGGTTCAATTCGTGACGATGCCGTTATTGACTGCTGTAATAAATACGGTATGGCAATGGCATTTACAGGTATGAGATTATTCCACCACTAATTTTTTAGCGAGGTAGTAATTATTATGAAGGTTATGGTTATAGGTGGCGGCGGTCGTGAGCATGCCATCATTAAGGCTATAAATAAAAGCCCCAAGGTAAAAACTATATATGCCCTGCCGGGTAACGGCGGTATAGCAGAGGATGCAATTTGCGTAAACATTGGCGCAAAGGATATTGCAGCCATTTGTGATTTTGCAAAAAAAGAAAATATTGATTATGCAGTGGTTGCCCCCGATGACCCGCTGGTTTTAGGCTGTGTTGATGCCTTAAATGAAATAGGCGTACCTTGTTTTGGTCCAAATAAGGCGGCAGCAATTATTGAGGGTAGTAAGGTATTTTCAAAAAACCTTATGAAAAAGTACAATATCCCCACTGCAGAGTATTTTGTCTTTAATAGCGCCAATGATGCTTTAGAGCATCTAAAAACTGCCGACATTCCGGTAGTTATCAAGGCCGATGGCTTGGCGCTTGGTAAGGGCGTTATAATTGCTACCACCCGCGATGAGGCAATAGATGCCGTACACTCCATTATGGAGGATAAGGTGTTTGGTGAAAGCGGCAACAATATTGTTGTTGAGGAATTTTTAACCGGTCCCGAGGTTTCGGTGCTTGCCTTTACTGATGGTAAAACAGTGGTGCCAATGGTTTCATCAATGGACCATAAGCGCGCAGGTGATAATGACACAGGTCTTAACACAGGCGGTATGGGTACCGTAGCACCTAACCCATATTACACCGAAGATGTTGCAAAACAGTGTATGGACACCATATTCTTGCCCACCATAAAGGCCATGAAGGCCGAGGGCAGAACCTTTAAAGGTTGCCTTTATTTTGGCTTAATGCTTACCCCTAAAGGTCCAAAGGTTATTGAATATAACTGCCGTTTTGGTGACCCCGAAACACAGGTCGTTTTACCCCTTTTAGAAAGCGATTTGTTTGAAATTATGCAGTCGGTAACCAATGAAACCTTATCGGCAGAAAAGGTTAAGTTTAGTAGCGGTTCGGCCTGCTGTGTTATTGTGGCATCAAAGGGCTACCCCGTAAAATATGAAAACGGTTTTGAAATTAAACTGCCCACCCCTGATAATGACATTTGCTACTATGTTGCAGGTGCCAAAAAGCAGGATGGAAAACTGCTTTCGGCAGGTGGTAGGGTGCTTGGCGTTACCGCAGTTGGCAGTAATTTAAGTGATGCCATTGATAAGGCATACGCCGCCACCAAAAAGGTCCAGTTTGAAAACGGTTTTTACCGCAGTGATATTGGCCAAAAAGCATTAGCCAAAGCATTTAAACCTGAATCAGCCTTAAAGGGCTGATTTTAGGTGGCTTTTGGCTCATTCGCACACATAGGCTTAAAGGCATATAACGGCTAGGAGGAAGTTATGGTTTACAGAATTTTTGTTGAAAAAAAGGCAGGTCTTCGCCATGAGGCCGACCATTTAAAGGAAGATATAGTTTCATTTTTGCAGATTAAAAGCCTTAAGGATTTAAGACTTGTTAATCGTTATGATGTTGAAAATATTACCGAGGAGCTTTTCAAAACCTCGGTTTCTACCGTATTTTCAGAGCCCCAGCTTGATGAAACCTATTTTGAATTTAGTGATGATACTGCAAAGGTTATATTTGCGGTTGAGTATCTGCCCGGTCAGTTTGACCAGCGTGCCGACTCGGCAGCACAGTGCGTTCAAATTATTTCCAAGGGCGACCGCCCCACAGTTCGCACCGCCAAGGTTTATGCCCTGTACGGCGACCTTACCGAGGATGAAATTTTAAAGATTAAAAAGTATGTTATCAACCCTGTGGAGGCAAGAGAGGCCACTTTAGAAAAACCCGAAACCCTTGCAACCGAGTATGATATACCTACCACCGTTAAAACATTAGACGGATTTTTAAAGCTTGACAGAAAAGGTCTTGAGGAATTTGTTGCCGCCTATGGTCTTGCAATGGATGCCGATGATATTGCCTTTTGCCAAAACTACTTTAAAACCGAAGATAGGGACCCAACCATTACCGAAATTCGTATGATTGATACCTATTGGTCTGACCACTGTCGTCACACCACCTTCTTAACCACTATTGATAGCGTTAAGTTTGAGGACAAGCTGCTTCAGTCGGCTTATGATGAATATATTGCCGCCCGCGCTGAGCTTGGTCGTACAAAGCCAATTAACCTTATGGATATTGGTACCCTTGCCGCCAAATACTTAAAAAAGCAGGGCAAGCTTCAAAAGCTTGATGAATCTGAAGAAATCAATGCCTGCACCGTTAAAATTAAGGTTGATGTTAACGGTGTTGAGGAGGATTGGTTGCTTTTATTTAAAAATGAAACCCATAACCACCCCACCGAAATTGAACCCTTTGGCGGTGCCGCTACCTGTATTGGCGGTGCTATTCGTGACCCGCTTTCAGGTCGTTCATATGTATATGGTGCAATGCGTGTTACAGGTGCAGCAAATCCGCTTCGCCAAGTTTCCCAGACTATGGAGGGTAAATTACCCCAAAAGAAAATCGTTACAACCGCCGCCGCAGGTTACAGCTCTTACGGTAACCAAATAGGTCTTGCTACCGGCTTGGTTGATGAAATTTATCACGATGGCTACGCCGCAAAGCGTATGGAAATTGGAGCCGTTGTTGCGGCCGCACCTGCTAAAAATGTTCGTCGTGAATGTCCCGCCGCGGGTGATAAGGTTATTTTACTTGGCGGCAGAACAGGTCGTGACGGTTGCGGTGGTGCTACCGGTTCTTCAAAATCACACAACCTGCAGTCACTTGAAAGCTGCGGTGCAGAGGTTCAAAAGGGTAACGCCCCTGAAGAACGCAAGTTACAGCGTTTGTTTAGAAATGCCGAAGCCTCGCTTTTAATTAAGCGTTGTAATGACTTTGGCGCAGGCGGTGTTTCGGTTGCCATTGGTGAGCTTGCAGATGGTCTTGTAATTGACCTTGATAAGGTGCCTAAAAAGTATGATGGTCTGGATGGTACCGAGCTTGCTATTAGTGAATCGCAGGAGCGTATGGCGGTTGTTGTTGAGCCACAGGATGTTGACCGTTTTATGGAAATTGCGGCAAGCGAAAACCTTGAAGCAACCGTAGTTGCTGAAGTTACTGCCGAGCCTAGACTTAAAATGCATTGGAACGGAAAAACAATTGTTGATGTTTCGCGCGAATTTTTAAATTCAAACGGCGCTGAAAAGCATATTGATATTGCCCCTGCCGCCGCTTGCAGCTATAAAAAGGAGGTTCCTGCCGATTTTAAAGACGGTATGACCGAGCTTGCAGGTGACCTTAATATTTGTTCAAAACGCGGACTTAGTGAACGCTTTGACTCCACCATTGGTGCGGGTACCGTGCTTATGCCCTTTGGCGGTAAAAATCAGCTTACCCCAATTCAGGCAATGGCACATAAAATTTCACTTGAAAAGGGTCAAACCGACACCTGCTCACTTATGGCTTACGGCTATAACCCCTTTATTACCGAAAAAAGCCCCTATCACGGCGCATATTTGGCGGTTGTTGAATCGGTTGCAAAGCTTATTGCCACAGGTGCCAAGTTTGAAGATGTTTATTTAACCTTCCAAGAATATTTTGAAAAGCCTTTAAAGGATGCTAAGCGTTGGGGCAAGCCATTGGCCGCTCTTTTAGGCGCATTTAAGGCACAAAAAGAACTTGGCGTTGCCGCTATCGGCGGTAAGGATTCAATGAGCGGCTCATTTGAGGATTTAGATGTTCCGCCCACATTGGTTTCATTTGCCGTTACCACCGAAAAGTGCAAAAATGTTATATCGCCCGAATTTAAGGATGCAGGTCATAGGGTAGTGCTTATTGCCCCCGATTATGATGAAAACGGACTGCCCACCACATCATCACTTATGCGTGTGTTTGATGAGGTTAATGCCCTTATCCACAGCGGCGCCTGTAAAGCCTGCTACACCCTTGGTATGGGTGGCGTTGCCGAAGCCGTACTTAAAATGGCAATAGGTAATTCAATAGGCTTTAATTTTGAAGATAACTTAACCCTTGATGATATTTTTGCCTATGGTTACGGTAGCTTTGTGTTAGAGCTTACCTATGCCAGTGGTATTGGTAAGGTAATCGGTACCACCACCGAGCAGCAAAATATCACCTATAAGGGCGAAAAGCTTGATTTAGCAGACCTTTTGGATATTTATGAAAATAAGCTTGAAAGCGTATTCTCATGCAATATTAAAACCGAGGGTAAAGATATTAAAGCCGTAAGTTATGACGGCGGCAAAAAGGTTAGCCCCACCATTAAGGTTGCTAAACCCAAGGTGCTTATTCCTGTATTCCCCGGCACCAACTGTGAGTATGATTCGGCCCGTGCCGCTGAGCGCGCCGGTCTTGAGGCAGAGATTGTAGTTATTAAAAACTTAACTTCATCCGCCATTGCTGAGTCAACCGAATATTTTGCAAAAAGGTTAGAGGATAGCCAAATCATATTTATCCCCGGCGGTTTCTCGGGCGGTGATGAGCCTGAAGGTTCGGGTAAATTTATTACCGCATTCTTCCGCAGTCCTGAAATTAAAGACGGTGTTATGAAGCTTCTTAAACAGCGCGATGGCTTGATGTGCGGTATTTGTAACGGCTTCCAGGCACTTATTAAGCTTGGCCTTGTACCCTTTGGTGAAATTATTGATACTGATGCGTCCTGTCCAACCCTTACCTTTAATACAATAGGTCGCCACCAGTCAAGAATAGTTCATACCCGCGTGGCATCCACCATGTCGCCTTGGATGAGTAAGGCCAAGGTGGGTGAGGTTTACACAGTGCCTATTTCACACGGTGAAGGTCGATTTATTGCAAGTGAAGATTTGGCAAAACAGTTGGAGGCTAACGGTCAAATTCTTACCCAGTATGTTGATTTAAACGGCAACCCAACCGATGACATTCGCTTTAACCCCAACAATTCAGTATGGGCTATTGAGGGTATAACTTCACCCGACGGTCGCGTGCTTGGTAAAATGGGTCACAGTGAGCGTGTGGATGACAACCTTTACCGCAATGTTGAGGGTAACTATAATTTGGGTCTGTTTGACAGTGCAGCAGAATATTACAAATAAAATTTAAAAGGTAGGTAAATCATGTATAAAAGTGATATTGAAATCGCACAAGAGTGCGTGATGAAACCCATTACCGAAATAGCCGCTACCGCCAATGTTGATGAAAGGTATATTGAGCAGTACGGCAAATATAAAGCTAAAATTGACCTTGCCCTTCTTAATGAGACCGACCGTAAAGACGGCAAACTGGTTTTGGTAACGGCAATTACCCCCACCCCTGCGGGTGAGGGTAAAACCACCACCACCATAGGCCTTGCAGACGGTCTTAAAAGAATTGGCAAAAATGTAACCGTTGCTTTAAGGGAGCCGTCACTAGGTCCTGTTTTTGGTGTTAAGGGCGGTGCCGCAGGCGGCGGATATGCACAGGTAGTACCAATGGAGGATATTAACCTGCATTTTACAGGCGACTTCCACGCTATAGGTGCGGCCAATAATCTGCTTGCCGCAATGCTTGACAACCATATTCAGCAGGGCAACGCACTTGGTATTGATGTAAGAAAAATCACCTGGAAGCGCTGCGTTGATATGAACGACCGCCAGCTTAGAAATGTTGTTGACGGTCTTGGCGGTAAGGTTAATGGTGTCCCCCGTGAGGATGGCTTTGACATTACCGTAGCAAGTGAAATTATGGCGGTGCTTTGCCTTTCAAATTCTATTACCGACCTTAAAGAGCGACTTTCACGCATTATTGTTGGCTACACCTATGATGATAAGCCCGTAACCTGTGGTGAGCTTAAGGCGGCAGGCGCTATGACTGCCCTTTTAAAGGATGCCTTAAAGCCCAACCTTGTGCAAACACTTGAGGGTACACCCGCATTTGTTCACGGTGGTCCCTTTGCCAATATTGCACACGGCTGCAACTCGGTTATGGCCACAAAGCTTGCCCTTAAAATGGGTGATTACGCCATTACCGAAGCGGGCTTTGGTGCTGATTTAGGCGCAGAAAAGTTTTTAGATATTAAGTGCCGTATGGCGGGTCTTACCCCCGATGCCGTTGTGGTTGTTGCTACTGTTCGCGCCCTTAAAATGCACGGCGGACTAGCCAAAACCGAACTTGGAAATGAAGATTTGGTAGCCTTGGAAAAGGGTATACCCAATCTGCTGCGCCATGTTTCAAACATTAAAAATGTTTACAAACTGCCCTGTGTGGTTGCTGTAAACCGCTTCCCAACCGATACCGATAGCGAAATAGATTTTATTATTGAAAAATGCCGCGAGCTTGGTGTAAACACCGTGCTTTCAACCGTTTGGGCAGAAGGCGGCAAGGGCGGTGAAGCCCTAGCTAAAGAGGTTGTACGCCTTTGTGAAGAGGAAAAGGGTGACTTTACCTTTGCTTACGAACTTGAAGGCAGTATTGAGCAAAAGATTGAGGCAGTTGTTAAAAAGGTTTACGGCGGTAACGGAATTAGCATTTTGCCCGCCGCCAAAAAGCAGATTGAACGCCTTGCCGAGCTTGGCTTTGCTAACTGCCCTGTTTGTATGGCTAAAACACAGTACAGCTTTTCAGATGACCCAACAAAGCTTGGCGCACCAACCGACTTTACAGTAACCATTAAAAATGTAAAGATTTCAGCAGGCGCAGGCTTTATAGTTGTTTTAACCGGCGATATTATGACAATGCCGGGTCTGCCAAAAGTACCCGCCGCCGAAAAAATTGATGTTGATGAAAACGGCAAAATAAGCGGACTGTTTTAAATTCTAAAAAGCAAGGTTTTTTATTGGTAAACCACCTGGAAAGTGAAATAAAACTAATATAATTAAAAAACTCTCTACTGAAATTCAGCAGAGAGTTTTTTGTTATTTGCGAGTAGGTTTTACATTTGATGAAGGAGAGATATTACCGTCTATAGCGCCATTGGCGTTTTCAAAAGCCTTAATATGCTCTCTTATTAAAACTAGCACCTGACTATTCACACTTCTACCTTCATAATCCGCAATGTGTGCTATTTTATTTAACATTTCTTCTTCAATTCTAATAGAAACGCTTTTAATAGACATAAATTCACCTCATAATAAATATATTATGTATTTATTTTAGATGTATTATGTGTTAAAATGTTATAAACGAACATACGGTATATCTATTATATTTTGAGGAGAAGAGTATGGAAAGAAAAACCTGTTGCTTTTTCGGGCATAGAACTATAAACGAAAATGAGAAACTAAAGACAAAACTTATTGATACTATTGAAAAATTGATTGTGGATGAAAAGGTTGATACATTTCTTTTTGGTAGCAAAAGCAATTTTAATAGTCTAAGCCTTAAACTCGTTACAAAAATAAAAGAAAAATATCCGAACATAAAAAGGGTTTATGTTCGAGCAGAGTATCCTCATATAAGTGAACACTACAAAAACTACTTACTTAACAATTACGAGGATACCTATTATCCTGAAAAAATAATAAATTCGGGGCGCGCTTCGTATGTGGAGCGAAATTATGAAATGATAGATAATAGCCAATTTTGCATATTTTATTACGATGAACAGTGTACTCCCACTATTCGTAAAAGTGGTACGAAAATCGCACTAGATTACGCAATAAAGAAAAACAAAAAGGTTATTATTGTAATATAGAGTAAAGAAGTTTTCGCTTTTTATAACCTGCTACGGAATAAAATCAAAAGGCTATGTGGAATTTACCACATAGCCTTTCGCTGTTTTTAAATAAATCTTGGGTTGATTTTTTAATCAAACATATCTTTAATTTTATCAAAAAAGCCTTTGCGCTTTTTGTAGTTATCCTTATCGGTGGTGCTTTTTTCAAGCTCTTCAATAAGGTTTTTTTGTTCCTTAGAAAGGTTGCGGGGCACTTCAAGAACGATTTTAACATATTGGTCGCCCTTGCCTGAGTAGTGAAGGCGCTGAATACCTTTGCCTTTAAGCTTAAATTCATCGCCGGGTTGTGTGCCTTCGTGAATGGTAAACTTAACCTTGCCATCAAGTGTGGGTACCGTAATTTCAGCACCAAGCGCCGCTTGAGCAAAGGTTACGGGTATTTCGCAAAAAACATCAAAGCCGTCGCGCTCAAAAATGGGGTGGGGGCGCACGCCAACCTGAATTCTAAGGTCGCCTGCGGGGCCACCGTTAATACCACTGTCACCGCCACCGCGCAGGTTAATTACCTGACCGTCATCAATACCTGCAGGTATATCCACAGTTTGTTCTACGCTTCGGCGAATTCTACCCTTGCCATCACAGGTGTTGCAGGGGTCGGTAACTATTTTACCTCTGCCGCCGCACTTATCACAGGTGCGTTGGCTTTGCATTGCGCCAAAGGGGGTGCGCTGGGTTATGTTTACTCTACCGCTACCGCCACAGACTGTACAGGTGGTGGGGGAGCTGCCTTTTTTGGCACCATTGCCGCCACAGTCCTTACAGGTTTCAATGCGGGCTACCTTAATGGTTTTGGTGCAGCCTTTAGCCGCCTCCTCAAAGGAGATGTTAACGGTTGCGCCTATGTCGTTGCCCCTGCGGGGTGCGTTTGGATTGGCACCTCTGCCGCCGCCAAAGCCACCGCCAAAAAACTGACCGAAAATGTCACCTAAATCGCCAAAATCAAAGCCGCCTGCACCATAACCGCCACCGGCGCCGCCAAAGTTTGGGTCAACACCTGCGTGGCCAAATTGGTCATAACGGGCCTTTTTTTCACTATCGGATAACACTTCATAGGCTTCGGCCGCTTCTTTGAAGCATTTTTCGGCCTCTTTGTCGCCGGGGTTTAGGTCGGGGTGATATTTTTTTGCCGCCTTACGATAGGCTTTTTTTATTTCATCATCGCTGGCAGATTTATCAACGCCTAAAACCTCATAATAATCTCGTTTATCACTCAAAAGTAATACACTCCAAAATTTAAAAATCGCATTGCCTTACCCACAGCGGTGGGTAAGGCATTTAAAATTAGTTATTGTTATTTTCGTCAGTGGCGTCCTTAAAATCGGCCTCATAAACGTTGGGGTCTGCACCGGGTGCGGCACCGCCGTTAAAATCAGGACCGTTAGCACCTGCGGTACCTTGGGGATTAGCCTGCTGATAAAGCTTTTCGCTTACTGCGTAAAATTTCTTTTGCAGCTCTTCCTGTTTTGCTTTAATGGCGTCTAAATCGGTGCCCTTTAAGGCCTCACGCAGTTCATTTACGGCGCCGTTAATATCATTTTTCTCAGCTTCTGAGATTTTGTCACCAAGCTCACCCAAAGCCTTTTCGGTTTGGTAAATCATTTGGTCGGCACCGTTTCTAAGGTCAATTTCCTCACGGCGCTTTTTATCCTCGGCGGCGTACTGCTCTGCCTCGGCAACGGCCTTATCAATATCATCCTTGGACATATTGGTGTTTGAGGTAATGGTGATTTTCTGCTCCTTACCGGTGCCTAAATCCTTGGCAGAAACATTAACAATACCGTTGGCATCAATATCAAAGGTAACCTCAATTTGGGGGATACCGCGGGGTGCGGGGGCAATACCGTCAAGTTTGAATATGCCAAGGGTTTTATTATCCTTTGCAAATTCGCGCTCACCCTGAAGCACGTGTACCTCAACCGAGGTTTGACCATCAGCAGCGGTGGAGAAGATTTGACTTTTCTTGGTAGGAATGGTGGTGTTGCGGTCAATAACCTTTGTTGAAACGCCGCCCATTGTTTCAATACCAAGTGAAAGGGGTGTAACGTCTAAAAGCAACAGACCCTTAACATCACCGCCAAGAACACCGCCCTGAATTGCGGCACCAAGTGCTACGCACTCATCGGGGTTGATGCCCTTAAATGGCTCACTGCCAATAAAGTTTTTAACGGCATCCTGTACGGCGGGTATACGGCTGGAGCCACCAACCATAAGCACCTTATTGATTTCACCTTTATCAAGGCCGGAATCGGCAAGTGCCTGTCTAACAGGACCCATAGTAGCCTCAACCAAATCGCCTGTAAGCTCATTAAACTTGGCTCTGGTAAGGGTGGTTTCAAAGTGTTTGGGGCCTGTGGCATCGGCGGTAATAAAGGGCAGGTTAATGTCGGTGCTGGTCATACCTGAAAGGTCAATTTTGGCCTTTTCAGCCGCCTCTTTAATTCTTTGCATTGCCATTTTATCGTTTGAAAGGTCAATGCCTTGCTCGGCCTTAAAGGTGGCTACAATGTAGTCCATAATGCGCTTATCAAAGTCATCACCGCCAAGACGGTTGTTACCTGCAGTTGCTAAAACCTCTTGAACGCCGTCGCCCATTTCAATGATTGAAACATCAAAGGTACCGCCGCCAAGGTCATAAACCATAACCTTTTGGTCGTCTTCCTTATCAATGCTGTAAGCAAGCGCTGCTGCAGTGGGCTCATTTATAATTCTTTTAACCTCAAGACCTGCAATTTTACCTGCGTCCTTGGTTGCTTGACGCTGTGCATCGGTAAAGTAGGCAGGAACGGTGATAACTGCCTCAGTAACGGTTTGACCAAGGTAGCTTTCAGCATCGGCCTTAAGCTTGCCTAAAATGATTGCTGAAATTTCCTGTGGGGTGTAGTTTTTATCATCAATAGCTACGGTGTAGTTACTGCCCATTTCACGCTTGATTGAACTGATAGTGCGGTCGGGGTTGGTGATAGCCTGACGCTTTGCAACCTGACCTACCATACGCTCACCTGTTTTTGAAAAGGCTACAACAGAAGGGGTGGTTCTGCCGCCTTCAGCATTAGCAATAACAACAGCCTCACCGCCTTCCATAACGGCAACGCAAGAGTTGGTGGTACCTAAGTCAATACCAATAATTTTTCCCATGATTTATTCCTCCAAATAAAAATATTATTATTTTAAAATAAAATTTTATACTAATTTGCAACCTGCACCATTGCGGGGCGAATAACGGTGTCACCAAGCTTATAGCCCTGCTGAAGCACCATTACAATTTCATTTTCACCCTTTTCGGGGTCATCAATGTGCATAACGGCCTCATGCACCTCAGGGTTAAAGGTGTCGCCAACCTCGGCAAGCTCGGTCATACCAAAGGTGTCAACCAGACCTACAAGCTGTTTAACAATAAGCTCCACACCCTTATCATAATCGGGGGAGGCGGGGTCAACAGCCAGCGCCCTGCCGGCATTATCAATAACCGGTAAAAGCTGTTTTAAAATGTTTGCCTTTGCATATTCGGCAGTTTTGATTTTTTCGCGCTCGGTACGCTTTTTAAAGTTATCAAACTCTGCCGCGGTACGCATAAGCAGTTCGCTTTTATTATCAAGCTCGGCCTTTATTTTTTCAAGCTCAGGATTTGCCCTTGGCTTTTTGGGCTTGGCCGCTTTTTTAGTTTCTTTGGTAGTGGCTGAATTATCGGCCGTGCTTTTTACCTCATCACTCATTTAAAAAATCCTTTCTAATCGTCCAAATCGCGGACAGATTGCTCTAATATTTTACCAAGCTGTTTAGCAAAATATGTTATGCTTGGAATTAAATCTTCATAGGCCATACGGGTGGGACCTATAATACCTATTCGACCCATACGGTTTTCACCGCCGCCGAATTTAGCAACAACCATACTTGATGGTTTAAGCTCCTCAATGCCACAGTCATCGCCAAAAATAACGCTGACGGGGTCAGGCACCTCTGAAAGGATTGAAAGCAAAGCATCGCGGCGGGTAATAAATTCAACCAGTCGTCTGGCATCGCCATCCTTTTGGTAGGCTGAATAAAGGTTTGCTTCACCCTTAAGGTTAAGCTCACTGCTACGGACAACCTCAATCATTTCAAAAAGGGTTGTTATAAGGGGCATAAGGGTTAAAACCTGGTCGCCCATTTTTGCGGCAATGGTTTGAAGCGCTGCACCGCCAAAATCATTAAGCTCTTTACCAACAATATCAACCGCTACAATCCTATCAAAAACCTTTATTGCGGTGGCGGTAAGCACCTCACCCGTGCGGCAAATGCGACTGCGTGCAACACCGTCAGATGTTACCAGCACCATTAGTGCCATACGCTTGCCCATAGGTAGTAGTTCAACCCTTTTTATAAAGGCATTATCTTCAGGTATGGTCATAATGGCGGTGGCAAAGCCGGTAAGCTCTGAAAGCACCTGCCCTGCCGATGCGGTTATGTTTTCAGGGTCGCCCGACACCTTTTCAATGGCGCGGTCAATGGATGCCTGCATAGGTGGTGACAGATTTGTATTATCTAATAGGCCGTTAACATACATACGGTAGCCTGCCGCAGTGGGCACACGACCTGCCGATGTATGTGGCTGCTCTAAATAGCCCATTTCACAAAGCTCGCTCATTTCATTGCGAAGTGTTGCAGATGAAACACCAAGCCCCGCCGTTTGGGATAAAAACTTTGAGCCGACAGGTTCACCGTGGGCAATATGCGCTTTAACAATTTCAGAAAGGATAATCTTTTTTCTGTTTGAAAGCTCCAAAAACCCACCGCCTTTTTTAAAAATATGGTTTAGCACTCAAAGGGGTGTGAGTGCTAACTGTATTATAATTTACCACGACTGGGTATATTTGTCAATAGGTTAAATATGAAAATTTTATTAATTTTTTTGACCTTTACTGACCTTTAACAAAAAACATAAAAAAGCAAGGTGCCTTATTATATAAAGCACCTTGCATAAAAAGAAATATTTTACGGGTTTTGACCTATATTTATATCAACATCGCCTGTGCCGCTTATAAGACCGTTACAATCATCACAGCGTCCATCACTGTTATTATCTGTGCAGTTATCTTTGCTAAGCGGTTCATAACAACTGTCACATATAGCTGTATGTGTGCCGTCGCCGTTGGACTGGAAGTAGCAACCAATATGATGGTGTTCATCCTGCTCAGGTGGCGGGGTAGGGGTCTGACCGCCGCCAAGGTTAACATTCCAACCTGCAACATGCTGTGCAAGTAAAACAACATCGTCAAGGGTTATATCATCATCGCCGTTGGTATCACCTGCAAGGGCGTTAAAGGTAACATCCCAGCCTGCAACCTTTTGGGCAATCAGAACAACATCATCTAAAGTAATGTCATCATCCTCATTTACATCACCGGGGGTATAAATAACCTCCTCAACCGAATATAGGCTAAAGTGGTCGGTGGTAAATACCAGTTTACCATCTATAAGGGTTGCCTTCATATTGGTTTTGCTGCCGTCACCTTCAAGCCTATATACTTTACAGTATTCGGCCTGCATACCCTGTGGCACATCAATGGTAACAGTAACCTCTTCCTCAGGCTGAACCGGCTGACCGCCGCTTAAAATGGTAATGTCATAAATTACTTGATTTTCGGCGGTGTCGGTAACAAGTGTGGCATTAACCACTGCATCGGCGGGTAGGTTGGCGGTTTCATTTGCAGTGATTTTTACCGGCATTTCGGCACTTTCATCATCAAGGGGAATATCGCTAAAGGTTACATAATCAATTTCAAGGGCTTTTGCATCGGCTTCAGCCGCGCTGCCTTTGGGGCAACGCACGGTTGGGAACGGGTCGGGCTCGCCGTATTGGCTTTCAACCATTTTAAGGTGGGTGTCCATACCGGTTATGGTAATGTCTTCATAACGATAATAAACTATATCGGTATTATGAACAGTCTTAACTGTTGGCTCAATAATGGGGGATGTTGTAGCACCGGTTATACATTTGATTTCGGTAACATCTTTATTATATATAACGCCATTTTTGTAGCAAATAGCTTTGTTATTTGGGTTAATTACAACCTTTAAATCATTGCTGCAATCTATAAGTGAAGAGGCGCCGAGTTCTTCCACCATATTAAGGTCTATGTATTCTAAATACCATAAACCTTCTAAGGCATAATCGCTAATTGCTTTAACCGTGTCGGGCAAATGTATTTCTTTGATATCGTAGTGTGTATAATCACTTGAATTTAGCGAATCTATTTTCTTGATTTTGTAGCCATAAGCTTCACTTGGAATTTTTAAAATATTATCGGCAGGGGCGGATTTAATTCCGCTTATACTAAGACCTAAGCCATAGCTGTAATTCGGATCTTCATAGCAATATCCAAAATCAAAAGCAGTATCATTTGCCTTAACAGTTATGGGTACGGTTATTTTATACTGGTTTTTGGTTGTATTGTCATGTGAACTAACATTGGCTGTAAGGGTAAGGTTAAAGGTATCGCCAACCTCCCAATGGTCTTCGGCTGTTTGGGTTAGTTTATCTCCGCTCCAAGAGGTTGACAAATAATTGCGTGGCTTTGTTTCGGTTATGGCATATTTTTTTGCGCCGGTATATTCAGTAATAATTGTGCCATCATAAAGCTCAACCTCAAGCTCGGCGCTAAGCAAATATTGTTGGTATTTATAATAAATTTGTTCGCCGTAAGGTTTGTCCCAGTCGTATTCTTCTGATGCAAACATGCCTTCAATAACTTCAACACCGTCTTTAACCCTTATATCCTTAATATAATCTGTGGTAACCCAAATTTCATATTGGTAGGGGGTGCCGCCAATAAGTGCGGTAGCGGTGTTTTTGCCAAGCTGCCAGTGGTTTTTACGCTGGTCGTCTGTAGTTATAGCTACACCGCCTAAAGCGCGGCTAACTTCATGAAGGCTTGCATAATTTAAAGCGGGTCTGCCATCCTTAAAGGTTATGTTATAAAAACAAAACGACTCATGCACTCTGTAATGGGTGTAGGGTGAACCGTTGGCGTCTGTATCTTGCCAAGCTTCGCCTGTGTGGGCTGGACCTGTTGTTATAACCTCAAGTGTTTCAATTGGGTTTTCCAAAACATTTAGGTTAAAGGTGCCTACGGTATAGGGTGTGTACCTATTTTGCTGGGCGTCATAATATGATTTTTCAATTTCAATGGGGTAGGTGTTACCTGCTTTCCAATTATTAGCAGTATCATCATAAACATTAATGCCATAAGCCCAAAATTCATCATTGAAGCCTTTAACTGTTACATTATGACCATTTTCAAAACTAATTTTAAAGTCAATATCCATATAAGAAATATGGTGCTCAAAGCGGTCTTGATATTCATAATATGCGCCGGTTATTGATTCATAAAAAGAACTATTAACAGTAGCTTCAACCGAATTGATTTTACCAAAAGATTCAACAGTAACCGGCATGGTGGTTGCAAAAAGTGACTGATTTATATCATCTTCTCTGCCAAACCAAACAGAAAATTCGTGGTTTTCACCAAGCTGCCAATGATTGTTTTCATCTTGGTCACTTGATGTATAAATGTATTGACCATATAACTGGTAGTTGTTTTCGTTTTTATCAATATAGAGTGGTAGTGAGCCGCCGTCACTAAGGGTAAGGGATATTTTTGGCTCTGTAGCTTTAAAGTCAAAAATATCGGTGCCATCGCAGTATCCAACCTCATATGGTATTGCGTGGGATGCTTCGGCCTTAATGCCTGTAACGCTGGCACTTGCCACCTCAACCTCAATAGTTGATTCAAGTTCAACTACATATGGGTAACGGTAGTTAAGTGTTGCGCTAATCGGCACAGTATAGGTTTTGCCGGCCTCAAGCGGGGCTTCGGCGATATTTATCTTAGCATCACCAAAATTTATACGTACTGGATTACCGTAACGAGAATAACTCTGCAGGTCGTTTGAAAATATATCAAAAGTTTTTGTTTGACCATCGCTAAAGGTTACTGTTACTTCAACATAGTTGCTAATTTTGTCAGGGTCAAAATAATTCCACTCACCATAGGTGGAATCGGTTTTAACGGTACTGTCAAGACCTATGTAAAGTGGTCTTACCATTTTAGCGGTCATAGAGGTGGGGTAAACAAAGCCCACATCATTGCTGGTTGTTTCGGGTGTGGCGGCATAGCCTGTAAAAGCTGCCACAAAGCATGAGCAGACCATAATAAGGGTAAGGCAGACCGCAAGTGTTGATTTTAAAATCCCTTTCATTGTAAAAACGCACTCCTTAAAGGTATAATATAAGAGTATATTTAAATATTAACATATTATAAATGTTTTGTAAATGAGCAACCTGACCAATTAAGCAACCAAAAATTCTACCAAAAAGCCCAAGAGGGGGGCACGGGAAAAGAAAATTACCTATATTTGTTAAAAAAATCACAAACTTTTTAGAAAAATGCAGAAAAATTTAAAAAACATTACTTTTCTTTGTTAAGATTTTAACAAACGCCTTGACAATCGCATAGCATAATAATATAATGGTGGTAATCTTTTTTAATAGGGGAGCAAAAACCCCTAATTCAAATCAAAATAAAAGCGGTAAAACCGCTATGGGAGGAAATTATTATGGCAAGAGTTTACAATTTTAGCGCAGGCCCTTCAATGTTACCTTTAGAGGTGTTAGAGCAGGCGGCTGCAGAAATGCTGGATTATAAAGGCAGCGGTCAGTCGGTTATGGAGATGTCACACCGCTCAAAAGAGTATCAGGCAATTATTGATGAGGCAGAGGCCGACCTACGCGACCTTATGAATATCCCCGACAATTATAAGGTTTTATTTTTACAGGGTGGTGCATCATCACAGTTTGCAATGCTGCCCTTAAACCTTTTAAATAAATCAGGCAAGGCCGATTTTGTTGTAACAGGTCAGTGGGCTAAAAAGGCATATAAAGAGGCCGCCCGCTATGGTGAAGCCAAGGTTGTTGCAAGCAGTGAGGATAAGACCTTCTCATACATACCAAAGCTTGACCCCAAAGACTTTACACCCGATGCCGATTATTTTCATATTTGTATGAATAACACCATATACGGCACCAAATATTATGAACTGCCCGACACCGGCAATGTTCCCCTTGTTGCAGATATTTCAAGCTGTATGTTGTCTGAGCCTGTTGATGTTAAAAGGTTTGGCGTGCTTTACGGCGGCGCTCAAAAGAATGTTGCCCCTGCAGGTCTTACCATTGTTATTATTCGTGAGGACCTTATTGGTAATCCGCAGGATATTACCCCCACAATGTTTAACTACCAAACCCATGCCGATAACGGCTCAATGTTTAATACCCCGCCCTGCTATACTATTTATATTGCGGGCAAGGTAATTAAATGGATAAAAGAAAAGTTTGGCAGTCTGGAGGCTATGAAGGCTCATAATGAGAAAAAGGCCGCCATACTTTACAATTTCCTTGATAACAGCAAGCTGTTTAAGGGCACCGTTGTTAAAGAGGACCGCTCACTTATGAATGTGCCCTTTGTAACAGGCGATGCTGATATGGATGCTAAATTCGTTGCCGAAGCAAAGGCAGCAGGCTTTGTAAATCTTAAGGGTCACCGCAGTGTTGGTGGTATGCGTGCATCAATTTACAATGCAATGCCTATTGAGGGTGTAGAAAAGCTTGTAGAATTTATGGCCGAGTTTGAAAAAAACAACCTTAAATAACAGAAAGTTTAGGTGCTAAAAATGAAAAATATTAAAACCTATAATAAAATAAGCAAAAAAGGTCTTGCCGTTTTGGATAAAGGCGGTTATACTTATGGTGATGAGGTTGAAGCACCGATTGGTGCCGTTGTGCGTTCAGCATCCCTTCATGAGACCGAATTCCCCGAAAGCTTACTTGCCATTGCCAGGGCAGGTGCAGGTACTAATAATATTCCTATTGACCGCTGCAGTGAGGATGGCATAGTGGTATTTAACACCCCCGGTGCCAACGCAAATGCCGTTAAGGAACTTGTTATTGCAGGTCTTTTGATTTCATCCCGCCGCATTATTCCCGCTATTGAGTGGGCAGGCACCCTGAAGGGTAACGGTGCTGAGGTTGGCAAAATGGTTGAAAAGGGCAAAAGCGCCTTTGCAGGCCCTGAAATTAGCGGTAAAAGTCTTGGTATAATTGGTCTTGGCGCCATTGGTGTCAGGGTTGCCAATGCCGCTAACCATCTTGGTATGAAGGTTTATGGTTATGACCCATATCTTTCGGTTGATGCCGCTTGGAATCTTACCCACAACGCCATTCACGCAATGGACCTTAAGGATATTTATGAAAACTGTGATTATATCACTATTCATGTACCCCTTACCCCTGAGACCAAGGGCTTCATTAACGCTAAAGCAATAGCCTCAATGAAGGAAGGGGTTCGCATACTCAACTTCTCGCGTGCCGATTTGGTTGATTCAAATGATATTTTAGCCGCACTTGATAATGGTAGGGTAGCCGCCTATGTTACCGACTTCCCAACCGATGAAGTGCTTGGTAAGGACGGCGTAATTGCTATTCCGCACCTTGGCGCATCCACCCCCGAGTCCGAGGATAACTGCGCTAAAATGGCGGCAGAGCAGCTTGCCGATTATATTGAAAACGGTAACATTGTTAATTCGGTAAATATGCCGGCCGTTTCAATGCCCCGCAGTGGCAAGCTTAGGGTTTGCATTATTCATAAAAATGTACCTACCATCCTTACCCAAATTACCCAGACAATGGCTAAAGATAATATAAACATTGAAAATATGCTTAATAAATCTAAAAAGGAATATGCATACACCCTTCTTGATGTTAATGACGGTGACAAAGAAAAAATTGAAACCGAACTTAAAGCAATTGAGGGAGTTATAAAAGTAAGGTTGGTATAATTTATGATGGACAGAACCACTCGCCGTAAAATTGCCGTGTTAGAGCGCAAAGTATTTATGCTTACAGCCCTGTGCCTGGTGTTAGCCATAGCTCTGGGTGTTATGACCGTGCTTTATGTAACCAAAGGCGGTGACACTAGCGGTGGCGAAGTCCAAAATGGTGATAATACCGATGGTGAGCAAATGAGTTCTGCCATTTCATCACAGCTTACCCCTGAACAAAAGGCGGTAATGGCCCTGGCGGAGGATTTGGATGAATGGAATTTGCGCCTTGTTAACGCAAAAAATCCATTGCCAAACGGCTTTACGGTTGAAACTGCTAAAATTGAAGCCTCATA
Source organism: Clostridia bacterium (assembly GCA_017382915.1). Lineage (GTDB taxonomy): Bacteria > Bacillota > Clostridia > Oscillospirales > Acutalibacteraceae > UMGS1279. The sequence goes on from JAFNZJ010000137.1 coordinate 22,407, forward strand.
TGCCCGTGATGTTGGTATGCTTTATGATGCTAAGGCCGTTTCATACCTTAACCAAATGTGTGCCGCCGCTGAAAAAGACGGTATAAACTTGCTGGTGATTTCAAGCCACCGCACCAACGCAAGGCAGACTGTGCTTTATAACAATCAGGTTAATAAGCAAAAGGCAAATCATCCCGAAATGAGCGATGCAGAGGTTAAAAAGCTTGCCGCTACAATTTCGGCATACCCCGGCACCAGTGAGCATGAGGTGGGTCTGGCGGTTGACTTTAATTCGGTTGAGCAGTCTTTTGAAAATACCGCCGAATTCCAGTGGCTTAAAACCCACGCTGCAGAGTATGGCTTTATTTTGCGTTACACCAAAGAAAAGCAGGATATTACAGGCGTCATTTATGAGCCTTGGCACTACCGCTATGTGGGTCAAAAGCATGCCAAAAAAATAAATGAGCTTGGCTACTGTTTAGAGGAATATATTGACTATTTAAAAAATTATACTAAATAATATTTTACCCGCCACTTTGTGGCGGGTTTTTTATTGAATTCCCCTGCATTATTATGTTGCACAGATTGTTTTTATATGATATAATATAATATGAAGTGAATAAAAAAGTGTTTTTAGGGGGCTTATTTAAAACTATGTTTGCTTTAAAATCTAAAAAACTTTTGGCTGTTATTTTGGCTATTGTTATGATTTTTTCTGCCATACCAACCACGGTAGTGGGGGCAATTGGCTCTAATGAAAAAACACTCTATTTAACCCTGCCAAAATATTATTCTACAGGCAGTGGTTTGCAGCGCACTTTGGAAGAAATCAAAGAAGTTGCCGCAACCTTAAGTGAAGGATTTAAAAACTTTGAAGATGTTGTTGACATTTCCCAATATGACTTTTATTATAATCAGCAGGATGTTAATACCCTTGTTTTAATAATGTCGGGCTATATACCCGAAAGCTTTCATGTTGATAACGGCTTTGGTATTCAATGTAATGAGGCCGACCAAATCACAGGCATTATTCCAAACTACCTTTATACAAAGCCCGAATATGATGCAATGATGGCAAAATGTAATGCCAAGGCGGATGAAATCTTGGCCGACATTAAAGACAACCCCAATTTGGGCGATGTTGAAAAAGCCTTGCTTATTCATGACAGAATTGCCCTTTTGTGCCAGTATGACTATGAAAATTATTCAAACAATTCTGTGCCTGCCATATCTCATAAAATGTATGGCGTGCTTGGTAATGGTGTTGCCGTTTGTCAAGGCTATGCAATGACCTACGGCTGGCTTTTAGATAAGGTCGGCATTAAAAATGAGTATGTAAGCTCTGATACACTTAACCACGTTTGGAATATTGTTTATATAAATAATATTCCATACCATGTAGATGTTACCTACGACGACCCCGTGTGGGATATTACAGGTCGCGTTACGCACATAAACTTTTTGCGCTCTACCGAAGGTATTAAGTCCACAGGTCACGATGCAAACGACTTTAATTCCACCCCTACCGATACAACCTATGATAATAACACCTGGCAGGATAGCAGTACCGCCTTTACCCTGCTTGGCGATGAAATTTACTATATTTGTAATGTGCACGACCATATAATGAGGTATAGTGATAATGCCCCCATTTATGATATAACCGACCATTGGTGGGCTAATGAGGAGCATACATCGGCTTGGGCAGACCAGGCAAGGCTTGATACTGATGGCAATGTGCTACTGTTTTCACTTACCGACGGTATTTATAGCTTTAACCCTGAAAATGGCAGAGTAAAATTGGTTTGGAAGGCTACCTTAACCAGTTACTTCAGCGTATTTGGTTTTACCTATGATGGCGGTTATTTGATTTATGATATTTCACTGACCCCCAATTTTGATGAAAACACCAAAAAGCTTCATGAATTTAAGGTTGCCTATACCCCAACAGTGCCGGGCGAGTTTGAAGCGGGCGACATTAACGGTGATACCGATATAACCCTTGATGATGTTGTACTGATGGCACAAAGTGTTGCGGGTTGGACGGTTGAAATGGGCGGCGCTTCACCCGATGTTAACGATGATGGCGATGTAACCCTTGATGATGTTGTTTTAATTGCACAGTTTGTAGCCGGTTGGAGCGTTACTTTGAAATAGATGCTTTTTTTAGTGCCCCGCACAGCGCGGGGCACTGTTTTCTTAAAAAACAGTTGATAAAAATTTCTTTTAGTGCTAGAATAGGTCCATGAAGTATTATTATAAGAAGGTAATATGCTATGAAAATCATTATAGTAGGCGGCGGTAAAACCGGCGCCAGCCTTACTAAATCATTAACTGATGAGGGGCATGATGTTGTAGTTGTTGATGTTAATGCAGACCGCTTAACCGAGCTTTGCAACCAAAATGATGTTATGGGCATTTACGGTAACGGTATGAACTACAGCGCCCTTTTAGAGGCAGGACTTGAAGATGCCGACATTTTAATTTCGGTAACCGGCTCTGATGAGCAAAATCTTCTTTGTTCACTTTTTGCCAAAAAGAAAAGCCGTTGCTCCACCATAGCACGCGTTCGCAACCCTATGTATTTAACCGAGGTTAATTTTATCAGGGAGCAAATAGGTCTTTCAATGATTATAAATCCCGAGCTTGCCGCGGCAACCGATATTGCCCGCCTTGTTCGTTTTCCCTCCGCCATTGATATTAACCCCTTTGCCAAGGGCAAGGTGGAGCTTTTAACCTTTAAAATCACTGAGGATTCTGCCCTTAACGGCAAAAACCTTATTTATGTTCGTAATAAGATTGAAAGTGAAGTGCTTTTTTGTGCGGTTGAGCGCGGCGGTGAATATCACATACCTTCAGGTAATTTTGAACTGCAGGCAGGTGATAAGGCATCGGTTATAATACTCCCTAAAAAGGAGCGCGCCTTCTTTAAAAAAATCGGTATTGGCACCCGCACCATTAAGGATGTTATGATAGCGGGCGGCGGTACAATTGCTTATTACCTTGCACGCCAGCTTTTAAACATTGGCATTACCGTAAAGATTATTGAACGCGATGAAAAAAGGGCGCATGAGCTTTCTGAAAAACTTCCAAATGCCCTTGTAATTCACGGCAACGCATCCGATAAGGACCTTCTGTTGGAGGAGGGTCTGGCATCTACCGATGCGTTTGTATCACTTACCGGCTTTGATGAAGAAAATGTTTTGCTTTCACTTTACGCCAAGGAAACCACAAATGCCAAGGTTATAACCAAGGTTGACCATAATTCCTTTAATAAGCTTATTTCAAAGCTTGATTTAGACACCGTTATTTACCCCTGCGATATTACCATCGAATATATTTTACAGTATGTTCGCGCCAATCAAAACGCAATGGGTAATAATGTTGAAAGCCTTTATAAGCTGGTTGAGGATAAGGTTGAAGCACTGGAGTTTAAGGTGGGTGACACCGCACCTATTATTGGTATTCCCCTTCAAAAAATGGACCTTAAGGATGAACTTATTATTTGTGGCATTATTCATAAGGGTAAATTCATTCTTCCCAATGGTGACAGCACCGTTGAAGCGGGGGACAGAATAATAGTTGTTACCAGCCACAAAAAACTTGACGATGTAGGAGATATATTAAGGTAGCTATGAATTTTCCTATTATTATTTACATTATTGGCTATGTGCTTAAAATTGAAGGCCTTTTAATGCTTATACCAACCATGGTTGGCGCCATTTATGGTGAGGGTGTTTATTTTTGGTATTTAGTTTGCGCCGTTGCCACCTTTGTGCTTGGCTTTTTGCTATCCTTTAAAAAGCCTAAAAATCAGGTTTTCTATGCTAAAGAGGCCTTTGTTTCGGTGCCGCTTTGCTGGCTGTTTATGAGTATTTTTGGCTCTCTGCCATTTATATTCAGTGGCGAAATACCTCATTTTGTTGATGCCTTTTTTGAAATGGTTTCGGGCTTTACTACCACAGGCTCAAGCATTTTAAGTGATGTTGAGGCCCTTTCACACGCATCACTTTTCTGGCGCAGCTTTTCCCACTGGATAGGCGGTATGGGTATACTTGTATTTATACTTACCGTTTTGCCCATTACGGGCGGTGCTACTATGCACCTTATGAAGGTGGAAAGTCCCGGTCCGCAGGTTGAAAAGGTTGTACCCAAAATAAAAGATACCTCTACAATGCTTTATATTATCTATACGGCCATGACCGTTTTACAGATAATTATTCTTATAATAGGCAACACCCCCATTTTCGATGCCGTAACATTATCGTTTGGTACGGCGGGCACAGGCGGTTTTGTTGTAAAAAACAGCGGCATTGCCGATTATAGCGCCTTTGCACAGTATGTTATAGCAATATTTATGATACTTTTTGGCGTAAACTTTAATGTTTATGTTTTAATTGTGCGTAAACATTTAAGGCAGGCGCTACGGTATGAGGAGGCAAGGTGGTACACCCTTATAATTGCCATTTCGGTGGCACTTATAACGGTTAATACCCTGCAGCTTTTTCCCACGGTGGAGGAAGCCTTCCGCCACGCCCTTTTCCAGGTAGGCTCAATAATAACCACCACGGGCTACGCCACATTTGATTTTAGCAAATATTATCCGCAGTTTTCACAAACCATACTACTGCTTTTAATGTTTATTGGTGCCTGTGCAGGCAGTACGGGTGGCGGCATAAAGGTTACGCGTGTTACTATAATGCTTAAAACAGTGCGTGATGAGCTTGCTAGAATAATCCACCCAAGAGCGGTTAAAAAGGTCCGTTCAGAGGGCAAGGTTGTTGAGGCATCGGTGGTTAGAACAATAAATATATTTTTATTGGCATACATTGCAGTTTTTATAACCGCGCTTTTAATAGTTTCACTTGATAAGTATGACTTTACCACAAATTTTTCTGCGGTAGCAGCTACCATAAATAATATAGGCCCTGCCTTGGGTGAGGCAGGACCATATAGTAACTTTGGCGGTTTTTCTGATATATCAAAGCTTGTTTTTTGCTTTAATATGTTGGCAGGTCGACTTGAAATATTACCCTTCTTGGTGCTTATAAACCCAAAAACCTGGAGCCATCCATTTAAAAACAGATTAAAGGTAAAATAAAAAAATCGCACATCTTTGCCCAAGTGTTCTTAAGGACACTTGGGCAGTTTTATTCGCCTTGCGGCGAGTGATATTGCTTCGCAGTGATATTTGAACTAAAGTTCAAGTGATATTGCCTTCGGCAGTTTTTGGCGAATAAAATATCACTGAAATCGT
>JAFNZJ010000138.1 GCA_017382915.1 Clostridia bacterium
AAAGGCATAGTCCATCATCCAAAGATTATCCTTATACTGGAAGTTTACTGTATATTCCTTGGATGTCATTACATCCAGCTCAGCAATATCGGCCGCCATTGCTTTATAAAATTCGCGGTCCTTTTTTTCGGCCAATAAGCTGGCGTGCTTGCCATAAACCATGCTTGCCTTGGGTACGCTTACGGTAACTACAGCGGTTGCGGAATCACTGCCGCTAACCTCCACATCACCTATACTGTACTCAATTTTATCACGCATAGCTTTATGCATTTTAAGTTTTGCGAACTTGGTTAGGTCGTTGGTATCCACCACAAACATTTTTTTGGCTGCGGTATCACTGCCTGCGTACATATTTATTAGGTTGAAATCGTTGGTTTTTATTGCCTCCATAACCTTAACCACTACGGTATAAACCTCATCCTCCTGCTCGGAGCGGCAACCACAAAAACCAAACACCATTATTACTGACAAAAATAAAGCTATTAACCTTTTCATTTTAAGCGTCACCCTTTGGAACTAAATTTATAAGCAAATATTCTGAAGACCTTTCGGTGCGTATGGTAAATCCCCAGCCGGCGGCACCCGATGATACAATCGCTGTAAGGCTACCTACCCTACTTTCGCCATAAGGCTTCATTATACCTAAAAGCTCTGCCACCCTACCAACAGGAAAAATCTGACCGCCGTGGGTATGACCCGAAACCATAAGGTCAACACCCGCTTTTTCATTTTCTTCAAATTCGGTTGGTTGGTGGTCGGCCAATAAAACAAAGGGATTACCCTTTTTATTTGATAGCAGTGACTCAACCTTTTGCCTGCTTTGACCCAAATATTTTACCGATGCATCCTTACGGCCTACCAGTAAAATTTCATTATTTATATTAAAGCTTTGGTCCTCCAGCGGGAGTATTGAATGCACCCCCAAAGCAAAATCAAGGTCAGCCTTAGTATATGATGGGTTTGCCGAATAGGTTTGCCTGTCGTGGTTGCCATAGACAAAAAACTTGCCGTAACTACTGTTAATGCCACCCAATATACTAAATATTTCATTCATTGACTGCTTGGAGGTCCCTTCCTCCACAATATCGCCGCCAAGAATTACTATATCGGGCTTAAGTAAGTTAATTTCGGCAATTTTATTTTTTATGACCGTTTTATTTTGAATTGTATCAAAATGTAAATCGCTGATAAAAACTACCTTATAATCATTTTTAATTTTTTCGGAGGTTACGGTATATTCGGTTTTAACCAAATTGTTCATGGTGTAAAAGCCCTGGCACAGAATAACCGCCAGCAATAAAATATGAATTACACCAAAACGGTAAGCCTTTTTTAAAAAGGAATAAACCGCACCTTTATTAAAACTTTTTAGGATGCGGCGCATAAAAATTGCCAATATGCCCATAAATAAAAATATAATAAAAAGGTAAAGCATTGCCACCATGACGGTGCGCCACAGCATACAGCTGACAGCAACCAAAGCCGATACTAAAAGCCTTATAACTCTAATCCACATTGACTTTGGGTTTTTGCCAAGACCCTTAACAAATTTGCCGGTAAGCAAATAAAAGCTACCGGCAGAAATAATAACCAATGTTATAATCATTATTAAAAATATTGGCATTTATTTACCCCTTTTGATTTTCTTGGTCGGCGGTACCTGTAAGGGCCAGCACACCCTCACATATAAATTTGCCCGCGGTGGAAAGTATTGCAGATTTTAAAATAAATGCGTTAATGTCATCACTATCTTCAGGCAGTTCCTCGCTATCAGTAATATCGGCATCCCTTGTATCCTCCATACTGACAAAGGGAATAACATTTTCATAAATGGTGCAAAACTCATTATAAAGCTGTTTTATGCTTTTTTTCTCCAGCTGGAGGTTAATCATTTTTACTATTGATGATATTGCCAAGGTCTGCTTTAATATGCATATCATAACCAAGTATGCCAAATGCTCTTTATTATAGCGCTTTTTCACAGGTGCGGGTATAATTTTAAGCTTAACATAGTTGTTAATTATTGATGGGGTTATAATGCGATTGTCCTCAGACTCGGTGTTGTAAATTGAAAGTGCCTTTTCCATAACGGCAACAACCTGATCCATATAAAGCTCAATATCGGGCAAAGCCTCCCACCTGGGCAGGCGGTGTGAAGCCAGTTTTTCACATATTTCGGTATAACCTTGCTCTAATAAAAGTTCTTGGTCAAAATTCATTTTTTTAACACCTTAATGTAGTATAATAATTGTAGTTTATGCTTTCTACAATTAAATATATCAAAAGATTTTGAAAATGTCAACAAGAGATTTTAAAAATTAATATATTTGTTTGTAAAAATGTCTTGACAAGTTACAGTTTATGATTTATACTAGTTTTGCAAACTAGATGTTAGGAGAGGTTAAAATGGAGTATGTTATTGTTACCGATTCATCCTGCAACCTAAGCAATAAGCAAATTGAGGACTATAAGTTAGAGGTTATTTCGCTTAAATATTTTTCAGGTGAAAAGTCTTTTGAAAGCTATAATAAGGATGCAGAGCCGGATTATAAAGCTTTTTATGATATGGCCCGCAAAAAGGAGCCGCTTTCAACCACACTGGCTTCACCCGAGCTTTGTTATAACACCTTTGATAAAATTTTAAGCGAAGGCAACGACCTTATTTATATTGGCTTTTCATCCGGTCTTAGCGGCACCTACCAGGTAGCCCACAACACCCTTGATGAGCTTAAAGAAAAATATCCCGACCGCAAAATTTATGATGTCGATTCACTTGCCGCATCACTTGGTCAGGGTCTTTTGGTACATTACGCCGTTCAAAAGAAAAATGAAGGCCTTACTATTGAAGAGCTTTATAACTGGCTTATGGATAACCGCCTTAAGCTTTGCCACTGGTTTACCGTTGACGACCTGTTTTACCTTAAAAGGGGCGGCCGTGTTTCGGGTACTGCGGCAGTTATGGGCACCGTGCTTAGCATAAAACCCGTTATGCATGTTGATGACAACGGTAAGCTTATACCCAAGGCAAAGGTAATTGGCAGAAAGCGTGCCATTGAAACAATGGTGGAAAAGATGAAGGAAACCGCCATTAACCCCAGTGAACAAACAGTATTTATTTCACACGGCGACTGTTTAGAGGATGCCGAATACCTGGCCGAGTCGGTTAAAAACACACTAAATGTTAAGGAAGTATTTATACACTACATTGAGCCGGTTATTGGATGTCACTCCGGTCCCGGCACCCTTGCCCTTTTCTTTATGGGTGAGCATAGATAGTAAAAATAAAAAGCAAACCGTAGAGGCACCCTCCGTAAGGAAGGTGCCTCAGTTATATTCGCCAAAGGCGAGTTTTATTGCTTCGCAGTTATATTTGGGCTATGCCCAAGTTGTATTCGCTTCGCGAGTTTTGAAGGCGAATATAATATCACGAAAACCGATAGGTTTTCATATCACTCTTTAGAATATCACTGTGAGACCTGTCTCACAATATCACTTATTATTCTTATTTTTGAGATAGGTTGATTTTAAAGTATGTACCCCACTATGACACTTTCAGACCGAAAGTGTCATTTTTTATATAAAAAGAAAGTAGGGAGAACACTTCTTTACGAAGTGTCTCCCTATGGTTTGCTTTTTTATTTTAAACATTTTTTCAAAAAATCATTTATATGCCCTTTGTACCGCTCTGCATCGGCAATAAAGCTAAAGCCGTGGTCGGCACCCTCAAAGGTATGAAGGGTTACTGTTTCGGGGGCAATATTTTTAATGTCATTACTCATTTGACAGGGTACAAAGCCGTCGGCCTCACCATGCAAAATAAGTATTGGAAGTTTAGTGTTTTTAGCAGATTTTAGGGCGCTGCTATTAAGCCTTAGCCCCTTGCCAAAAATAAATGCGCCCAAAAAGGCAAAAAAGCAAAGTGCATTTGGCAGATGCATATCCTCCCGACAGACCTTTTTAATAATCTGTTTTGGGCAGGAATATGGGCAGTCGGCAATAACGCCCTTTACATTGCTTGGAAGGTCTAAATCGCTTGCCATAATTACGGTGGCCGCCCCCATTGAAACGCCCGAAAGCAGTATTTTTATATCACTGCCAAAGCGATTTACAGCATATTCTACCCATTTTTTACAGTCATACCGCTCACGCACGCCAAAGCAAATGGTACTGCTACCACTTTTACCGTGGGCGCGCTGGTCAACCAGCAGGGTGTTGTGCCCCATTTCTCTGGCAAGCTTATTGCCGCCGCAAAAATCTCTAAAGGCGCTGCCCTTATAACCGTGAAACTGTATTTGAAGTGGTGCATTATCTGCCACATGATAGTACCTGCCAAAAAGGGTGGTACCGTCAAAGGATTTTATGTAAACCTCTTGGGCGGGCAGCTGCTCCATTTCAACAATAAGGTCTTCAATAATCTTGCCTGCCGCCTGACCTGCCTCATTTTTAGGTAAAGAAAGTGTTTTGTTACGGGCGCTTTTTGGCATATAAAATGCCATACGGTAGGCAATGTAGGCACCTATTAAAAGCAGTGCCATAAAACTTAAAAAAATTATTAACCAAATCATTCTTACACCGGCTCCGCCAAAACTCCGTCAAGCATAAGCTCTTTTATTTTTACCTTAACAACCCTACCCTGCAAGGCGCGGTTTTCTTTGACAAAAACACGAACATAGTCTTCACTATAGCCTTCGGTAAAGCCATTTTCAGACCTTTCAAACAAAACGCTACGGGTAAGTCCAATAATATCAGACATAACCTTTTTTGAAATATCATCACAGGTTGATGCCATAATTTCGGCCCTTTTTGATTTTATTTGCTCACTAACCCTGCCGCTCATACGGGCGGCAACGGTGCCCTGTCTTACGCTGTAAGGGAATATATGCGCCTTTAAAAACCTTACCTTTTTGGCAAAATCTAAAGACTCATTAAATTCATTATCATCTTCACCAATAAAGCCCACCATAATATCAGTGGTGAAGGACGCGTTATTCCATAACGATTTTATTTTATCACAAACCGCTAAATACTCCTCGGCGGTGTAAAGTCTGTTCATCCTTTTAAGGGTTGCGTTACAGCCCGACTGCAACGACAAATGAAACTGCGGACAAAACTGCGGTATTTTCTTTAACTCAATCAGTAGTGCCTCGGTGGTTAAATCGGGCTCTAATGAGCCAAGGCGCACCCTTTCTATACCCTTAACATTTGCCGCTGTTTTAACGGCATCGGCAAGGGTTAGGTTTATATCACTGCCGTATGATGAAAGGTTTATGCCCACCAAAACCAATTCTTTAAAACCGTTTGAAGCTAAGTTTTCGGCCTCGGTTTTAATATAATCCAAACTGCGGGAGCGTACCCTACCCCTAGCTTTTGGTATGATACAGTAGGTACAACCCCTGTTACAGCCGTCCTCAATTTTCATATAGGCTCTTGTGCGCTCTGAAAAATCTTTAAGCGCGCCTGCTTCAAAAAGCTCGCCCGTAAAATGAGGTGCAACATTTATTATTTTACTGCGATTTTCAAAAAAGCTTTGCACCTCATTTACAATGTTGCGTTCACTGCCATTGCCTATAATAATATCGGCAGGAAGTGATGCGGCATCATCGGGGAAGGCCTGCGGCATACAGCCCGTAAGCAGTAGCACCGCAGATGGATTTTGGCGTTTATACCGTCTGGTTATTTGGCGGGTTTTTCGGTCACTTTCGGCCGTAACGGTGCAGGAATTAACCACTATTAAATCGGCATCGGTTGGGGTCTGGGTAAGGCTAAAGCCTACCCCCATAAGACCTTCCAACATACGCTCGGTTTCATACCTGTTAACCTTACAGCCAAGTGTATGAAAAAATACCTTCATACTATTTCATAATGGCGCCGAAGTTTGCGCCGCTAACCTGCTTTGCATACCTTGAAAGCCAACCTGTTTTAATGTTCGGCTCGGGCAGAACAAGCTTTTCTTTTCTTTGTTTTAACTCATCATCCGACACAAGAAGGGTGATTTTAGCATTTGGAATATCAATTTCAATTTGGTCACCCTCATAAACCAGACCAATAGGACCGCCATCTGCCGCTTCGGGGCAAACGTGACCTATTGATGCGCCACGGCTGGCGCCCGAAAAACGACCGTCGGTAATAAGGGCTACCGTTTTGTCAAGCTTCATACCCGCCAAAGCGCTGGTGGGGTTAAGCATTTCACGCATACCGGGACCACCCTTTGGACCCTCATAGCGGATAACAACGACATCGCCATCCACTATTTTACCATCATAAATTGCAGCAATGGCTTCATCCTCACTGTTAAACACCCTTGCCCTACCTGTATGAGTAAGCATTTCTTCGGCAACGGCACTGCGCTTAACAACGCAGCCATCGGGTGCAAGGTTGCCCCAAAGAATTTGAAGTCCGCCCGTTTGACTGTAAGGATTTTGTAGTGAACGAATTGAATTTTCATCAAGTATTTTGGCGCCTGCGGCATTTTCGGCAATTGTTTTACCTGTAACAGAAATTGCACTGCCGTCAATGTAGCCGCCCTTTAAAAGCTCGGCCTGAACAGCTCTAATACCGCCTGCGGCATCTAAATCTTGAATATGGGTATGACCTGCGGGGGCAAGGTGGCAAAGATTTGGCACCTTGGCGCTTATCTCATTAAAGGTTTTAAGCTCCACGGGGGAACCCGCCTCATTAGCAATGGCAAGTAAATGCAAAACACTGTTTGAACTGCAACCAAGTGCCATATCACAGGCGATAGCGTTTTTAAGCGATTTGCTGTTTATAATCTGGCGTGCGGTAATACCCTTTTCCACCATATCCATAATGGCGGCGCCTGCACGCTTTGCAAGCATAATTCTGCGACCGCTAACGGCAGGGATAGTACCATTACCGGGCAGGGCAATACCAATGGCTTCAGACAGGCAGTTCATACTGTTTGCGGTGTACATACCTGCACAGCTGCCACAACCGGGGCAAACGCTTTGCTCACAGGCTTCAAGCTCACAGTCGCTCATCATACCTGCTTTATTTGCGCCAACCGCCTCAAACATTTTTGAAAGGCTAACTTCCTCACCACCCCATTTACCTGCAAGCATTGGACCGCCACTGCAAACAACGGCAGGAATATCCATTCTAACGGCTGCCATTATCATACCAGGGACAATTTTATCGCAGTTGGGAATAAGCACCAAGCCGTCAAGCTGGTGTGCCATGGTCATTGTTTCAACACTGTCGGCAATAAGCTCACGGCTGGCCAAGGAATATTTCATACCAATGTGACCCATTGCTATACCGTCACAAACACCGATTGCGGGGAACTGAATTGGTGTACCACCCGCACTGCGGATACCTGCTTTAACTGCCTCTGCAACTTTATCAAGATGTATATGGCCAGGTACAATTTCACTGTGCGCCGAAACTACACCGATAAGCGGTTTTTCCAGCTCCTCCTTAGTGTAGCCCATTGCGTAAAAAAGGCTTCTGTTAGGGGCGCGCTCGGCACCTCTTGTTACATTATCGCTTCTTCTGTTCATAATTTTCACCTTTAAATATAATCAAACAATAATTAAACAAAACAGGGCTGTTTCGTTATAATGAGACAGCCCTTTAACTTAAAATTAAATTATTTTTTGAGCCAGCTCATCATTTTGCGAAGACCTGCGCCAACCTTTTCAAGAAGGTGCTCACTTTCTAAACGGCGGGTAGCTAAGAACTTAGCCTTTCTGCCTGATGAGAATTCCTGCATAAATTCACTGGCAAAGGTACCGTCTTGAATCTCAGAAAGAACCTTTTTCATTTCCTTACGGGTTTCATCGGTGATAAGGCGTTTACCTGTTCTGTAATCACCGTATTCTGCGGTATTTGAAATTGAGTAACGCATCATTGCAAAGCCGCCCGAGTTGATAAGGTCAACGATAAGCTTCATTTCGTGGATACACTCAAAATATGCCATTTCAGGCTCATAACCAGCCTCAACAAGGGTGTCAAAACCAGCCTTCATAAGCTCGGTAACGCCACCGCAAAGAACTGCCTGCTCACCGAAAAGGTCGGTTTCGGTTTCTTCACGGAATGAGGTTTCAAGTATACCTGCGCGGCCTGCACCGATACCGCAAGCATAAGCCAAAGCATACTCCTTAGCCTTACCTGATGCATCTTGATAAACGGCAATAAGGCTGGGAACGCCCTTGCCCTCTAAATACTGGCTACGAACGGTGTGACCGGGGCCCTTGGGGGCAACCATAATAACATCAATTTCAGGGTCGGGAGTAATAAAGTTAAAGTGAATGTTAAAGCCATGTGCAAACATTAAAACATTGCCGGGCTTCATATTGGGGGCAACCTGAGTGTTGTAAATATCGGCAGCAACCTCATCGGGTACAAGCATCATTACAACATCTGCTGCTTTAGCGGCATCTGCCACTTCCATAACTTCAAGACCTGCGGCTCTTGCCTTTTCGGCACTTGCGCTGGTGCTGCGAAGACCTACAATAACCTTAACACCGCTTTCGTGAAGGTTTTGTGCGTGGGCGTGGCCCTGTGAACCAAAGCCCATAATGGCAACGGTTTTGCCTGCTAACATATCAAGGTTACAATCTGTGTCATAATACTTTTGAATCATTTTTAAAACTCTCCTTAATGATATTATTTTTATTTATAAAGGTTTTGCCCTTTTTATACACCTAATAAATAGGTTACCTCACCGCGCTCCATTGCGGTAACACCTGTGCGACACATTTCAACAATTTCAAACTCGTCAAGGTTGTTTAAAAAGTCGTCAACCTTTTCGGGCTCACCCGTAAGCTCTAAAACTATGCAGCCGACCGAAACATCAATTATTTCGGCCTTATAGGCACGGGCTAGGTCATTTATCTTGCCCCTGACCTCACTATTTGAGCGAAGCTTTATAAGCAGTAGCTCACGCAGAAGGCTGGTGCGAAGATTAAGCGGGAATAAGGCTTTGGTTTCAATAAGCTTTTCGGTCTGCTTTCTTACCTGTCTGAATGAAGCCTCATCACCGGTGGTGACAATGGTAATGCGTGAAATTTCGGGGTTATCGGTGGTTGAAACGGTAAGGCTGTCAATATTAAAGCCTCTTTGACAAAAAAGTGATGATATTCTTGCCAGTACACCTTCGTGGTTGGCAACAAGAACACTTAAATAATGCTTTTCCATTTTACCTACCCCCTTAATTTATTATCATATCATCAACCGTGCCGCCTGCGGGAATCATAGGTAAAACGGCCTCTTCACGGTCAATAACACATTCTATCCAAACGGGGCCTTTAAGCTCAAGCGCTTTAGTAAAGGCTGCCTTAAACTCATCAAGATTTGTGCACCTAAACCCGGTTGCACCAAAGCCTGCGGCTACGGCAGAATAGTTGGTTTTGCGTTCAGGCTCACTTGACGAATAGCGCTTGCCATAAAAGGTTTTTTGCCACTGCCTTACCATACCTAAAACAGAGTTGTTCATAATAACGGTAATAACAGGCAGATTATAGCTTACTGCGGTGCAAGCTTCATTCATATTCATATGAAATGAGCCATCACCCGTAATGTGAACAATTGGGCGGTTGCCACCATCGGCAACGGCGGCGCCTATTGCGGCACCATAGCCATAGCCCATTGTACCAAGTCCGCCGCTGGTTAAAAAGCTGCGGGTTTTAACATGGCGAATATACTGTGCTGCCCACATTTGATGCTGACCAACATCGGTAATATAAACGGTATCTTCACCCGCTATATCACATATAGCGCCCATTACCTGATGTGGTTTTAAGACGGTTGCATCATCCTTGGGGGTGTAATCCTTTGCCTTCCAAAGTGCAATCTGCTCTAACCAATCGGTGTGGTCGGCCTTATCCACCATAGGAATAAGTGCTGTAAGCACCTTTTTAACATCGCCGATAATTGATGTATCAACCGCAACATTTTTATTAACCTCACTAGGGTCAATATCAATGTGGACTATTCTTGCCCTGCGGGCAAACTTATTTGCGTTAAGGGCAACACGGTCACTAAAGCGGGTACCTATTGCCAAAACCAAATCGGCATTATCTACCGCAAGGTTTGCGGTGCGGCTACCGTGCATACCAACCAGACCCATACTAAGCGGGTCGTTATAACCCAGCACGCCTGCCGCCATCATGGTATATGTAGCAGGGATGTTTGCCTTATGTAAAAGCTCATAAAGCTCATCCTCGGCGCCCGATATACGAACACCACCGCCAAAATAAACAACAGGGAATTTTGATGCGTTTATAAGGTCGGCCACCTTTTCAAGGTGCTTAAGTCGCCTGTCGTCCTCAACTATTTCGGGTGTTTTATTTTCAAAGCTGGTTTTATTTATGGTAACATCCTTAGGAATATCCACCAAAACGGGACCCGGACGACCCTCATTAGCAATTAAAAAGGCCTGACGCAGGGTGTCTGCCAGCTCCTCCACCGAGCGGACTGTAAAGTTATGCTTGGTAATTGGCATTGTAATACCTGCTATATAAACCTCTTGAAAGCTGTCCCTGCCTATAAGTGATGTAGGCACGTTACCTGTAATGGCAACCAACGGTACGCTATCCATATAGGCGGTGGCAATACCTGTAACAAGGTTGGTGGCACCGGGGCCACTGGTTGAAATAACAACACCTGTTTTTCCTGTAAGTCTGGCATAACCGTCTGCCGCGTGGGCTGCGCCCTGCTCATGAGCAGACATATAATGCTTTATTTTATCACTATAAGCGTATAAAGCGTCATAAATATTAAGTACCGAGCCACCGGGGTAACCAAAAACGGTATCAACGCCCTGCTCAATTAAAACCTCGGCAATAATTTCTGCGCCGGTAAGTAACATAATTGCTTTCTCCTTAAATTATTTTAATAATTATTCGGCCAGTGCTATAACCTCAACCTCAACCAAAACATTTTTTGGTAACTGCTTTGCGGCAACACAACTGCGTGCAGGCTTTGATGTGAAATATTTGCCGTAAATATCATTAAAGGTGGCAAAGTCGTTCATATCGGCTAAAAAGCAGGTGGTCTTAACGGCCTTTTCAAGGCTGCTGCCTGCCGCCTTAAGCACTGCTGAAAGGTTTTTCATAACCTGTTCGGTTTGACCTGCAATATCGGTTGCCTCCACACTTCCGCTTTCAGGCACCAATGCAATTTGACCCGATGTAAAAACAAAATCGCCAACACGCACTGCCTGTGAATATGGACCGATTGCCTCGGGTGCATCATTTGTATGTATTTTTGAAATGTTCATAATATATTTCTCCTAAACCAATTTAAAGCCGTTTGATGTAAGCTTTTCTCTTATCTCATCAATATGCTCAAAGTTACGGGTTTCAATAACAATTCTAAGATAGCAGCCGTTAATGTCGGTTGTTTCACTTGCGCGCTCATGGTGAACCGAAATAACATTACCGCCACAGTCGGCGATGATGCCCGAAACCTCATGAAGCTGACCGGGACGGTCAGAAAGTTCAACACAAAGCTGATATGTACGACCCGTGTTAAGCAGACCGCGTTCAATAACGCGGGATAAAATGGTAACATCAATATTACCGCCCGACACAACGCAAACAACATTTTTACCCTTAAGCGGAAGCTTATTTGCCAAAACTGCCGCTACCGAAACGGCACCTGCACCCTCGGCGATGGTTTTTTGCTGCTCCATCATAGTAAGGATAGCGGTGGAAATTTCATCCTCATTAACGGTTACAATTTCATCAACATATTCGCTACAGTAATGGAAGGTGTTTTCACCGGGGGCCTTAACGGCAATACCGTCAGCAAAGGTGGATACTGCGCTTAATGTTTGGGGCTTGCCATCCTTAACCGATTTGAACATTGAAGCCGCGCCTTCGGCCTGAACGCCGTAGACCTTAACATTTGGGCGAAGTGCCTTTATGGCAAAAGCAACACCCGAAATAAGTCCGCCGCCGCCAATCGGTACTACAACGGCATCAACATTTTCAAGCTCTTCTAATATTTCAAGTCCTATGGTACCCTGACCTGCTATAACATCCTCATCATCAAAGGGGTGAATGAAGGTATAGCCATGCTCCTCTTTAAGCTCCAACGCTTTTTTATAGGCATCATCATATACGCCCTTAACCAGGCATACCTCTGCGCCGTAGCCCTTGGTTGCCTCCACCTTTGAGATAGGTGCGCCACTGGGCAG
>JAFNZJ010000139.1 GCA_017382915.1 Clostridia bacterium
ATAAAGAAAACCCCGAAAACCGTGATGGTTTCGGGGTTTTTGAATACTCTTTGAAATAACAGATTATCTCTTTGAGATTGGGTTTCTTTTTTGCTTTTCCTTCGTTGTTGTGCAAGACGAAATTAACATTCTTCTAATGGCACCACAGTCATTTTTAAGGGTTTTAAATTTTTCTTGGTCTAAGTAATTCGTTTCATATAATAATTCAAGCCAATATTCTGTTTCGTGACATTCTTTAAGGGCAATTTCAAGCTTTGAAATAAAATCCGCTGTGCCTTGTGCGTATTGAGCTTCGTGAATGTTGGCGCCTATAGATGTTCCTGAACGCAATAATTGGTTTGTAAGAACACTCTCACGATGATTTTGCTTTATTTCTTTGCAAATTAACACAATGTTTTTTGCTAATTTTTTTGATTTATCACGCAATATGCTTTCACTCATAACTTTCAACCCTCCATATATTTATTGCAAAATATCTTCAAAAAGTTATATTGCTACGCAGTTATATTACGCCCAATAGGCATAGTTGTATTTTTTGTTTCACAAAAAGTTATATTATATTCGCCTAAAAACTCGCGAAGCGAATATAACTCTTTTTTGAGTTTTTGCCTATGGCGAAAACTCAAAAAAGAATACAACTGCAACGCAATATAACTCGCCTTTCAAGGCGAATATAGTTGTTCTCAAAGAGTAAAAAAACTCCCACAAAATGTGGGAGTAATTTTTTATCTCTTTGAGAACTGAGGTGCACGACGGGCGCCTTTAAGACCGTATTTCTTACGCTCTTTCATTCTTGGGTCACGAGTGAGCAGACCAGCCTTTTTAAGGGTGGGGCGAAGCTCCTCATCAAACTGTAAAAGGGCGCGTGAAAGACCGTGACGGATAGCACCGGCCTGACCGGTAACACCGCCGCCGGCAACACGGCAAACAATGTCAAACTTACCTTCGGTTGCGGTAAGGTCTAAGGGTTGACGAACAATAAGCTTTAAGGTTTCAAGACCAAAGTAATCGTCAATGTCGCGGTCGTTGATGGTGATTTTACCTGTACCGCTGTAAACGCGTACACGAGCTACAGAACTTTTTCTGCGGCCGGTGCCGTAAAAATAAGGCTTTCCTTCAAACATAATTTACGTCCTCCCTTTCTTAAAATTCCCAAACTTCGGGCTTTTGAGCAGCGTGCTTGTGTGCATCACCGCTGTAAACGCGAAGACGGGTCATAGCCTTGCGGCCAATGGTGGTATCGGGAACCATGCCCTTAACAGCCAAGGTCATAGCAAGCTCGGGGCGGGTTGCCATAAGGGTTTTATACTGAACCTCTTTAAGGCCGCCAACATAGCCGGTATGACGACGATAAAACTTATTCTCAAGCTTTTTGCCGGTGAGAACAGCCTTATCTGCATTGATGATGATTACATGGTCACCACAGTCAACATGGGGTGTGAACTCGGGCTTAACCTTACCTCTAAGAAGGTCAGCAGCCTTAACAGCTACACGTCCGAGGGGTTTGCCGGCTGCGTCAATGATGTACCATTTACGCTGTACTTCTGCCGGTTTTGCCATAAAAGTAGACATAACATTTCCTCCAACAATAATTTATCAAAATTCGATGCTCAAGTATAATACCACAACTAAAAAGCCTTGTCAACACCTTTTTTTAAAAATTTTAATTTACAAACCGCAAACTCGTTTTTTCTTTCATTTGCTCGTTTTTTCTTTCATTTGCTCAATTATTATTTTTAAAATTTTTAAACAAAATATACCCATTTTACACATATTTATGTTTTTGCTATATTCCTTATGTTGGCTTACAGCACCATCTATTTTCCTTATTGTCTGGCAAAGCCGCCGATAGTTTCACAGAGTGAAAGAATAGTTGTAAGCGGCTCTTTCTCATCAAAGGACAGTTTATGAAAAGGCTTCCCCTTGAGGGGAAGCTGTTGAGCGATAGCGAGACTGATGAGGTGTAGCCATCCGCAGATGGCGTTTGCTTATTTCCACCTCTTCCGTCAACCTTTGGTTGCCATCTTCCCCTCAAGGGGAAGGCTTTATGAGGGCTCCGGTCACGCGAGGGAGCTGGCAAAACTGCAAGTTTTGACTGAGGGAGAGATAATGCGACTTTACAAGTTATACCTATAACCCAAAAATCCCGCATCGGGTTTACCGATGCGGGATTTAATAAATTTATCTTATTTCTGTTCAGGCTCGGTAGCCAAAGCATTTAACCTTGAATCAGATTTTGAAACACTGATTTTTCGCTGTGCTTTGTTAAAATACTCGCAAATCCGTTAGGATTTGCTGCGTTTTGTGCCTTGCACACCAAAAAATCTGTTATTTACAAAATTCTACGACCTTAAAGGTGCGTTTTTTAGTGCGGATTTTGGTGAAGCGAAGTTCATAAGGCTGACGCCTATGAACTTTAATGAACCTAAAGACGCCTAAAAACCGCCGTTTAAGGCTGGTTCAAGTTTAATTGTTTTGGCTATGTTTAAAGAAGTGCCAACCGCCGATTCTTGAGGGGTTACCCTTATCGCCGTCAAGCAATTCTTTATAGTTTGCGGCAACCTTTTTAAATGCGTTTGCATACTCCTCAATCTGGCTGGGGATAAACTTTTTAAGCCACGGAACGCCATAAATGGTAAAGCCGCTTTTTTCTGCGGGGCCAAGGTTGGCATCAAACTTTCTAATATCCTCGGGTGAGTTGGCAATACGGGTGGGCTTGCCTGCGCCGTAAATATCAGCAGTTTGGAATATGTTATGGGTGTGAAGTGCTGCGTTGCAGCCGGGTGTACAATCGGGCACACCTTCAGCGCGCACTGCTTCACAGAAGCGGGTTACCGAAAGACCGCCAAGCTCCTCAGCAACATAAATGCCGTGGGGCGAATAGAAGCCTGCCATGTTAGAGCCGTCAGACTCATCAACACGGTGGGGACGAATACCGGGTGTACCCTCTAACAAATCCCAGAAGTAGTTCATAGCCTTGCGGATTTCGGCGCAACGCTCATCATAATATTTAAGCTGAACACGACCAACTGCCGAGCTCATTTGATGCATTCTGAACTTATAACCGCCAAGGGGCAGACCGGTAGAGGGTTTTAAATCCTCACAGGTAACATTAGCGTCGTTAAATCTTTCGTAGTGGCCAAGTGCAAATGCGTGCTCATAAATTGAACGGTCGTTGGTAATAAGCATACCGCCCTCACCAACTGCAAAGGATTTGCCTGACATCATTGAAATACCTGCTACATCGCCGATGGTACCAAGTCTTCTGCCCTTATAAAGACCGCCCTGTGCGTGTGAAAGGTCTTCAATAATCTTAAGGTTATGCTTTTTGGCAATTGCCATAATGGGGTCCATATCACAGGGGTGGGCCAAATAGTGAACACAAACAATAGCCTTGGTTCTGGGGGTGATTTTTGCCTCAATATCCTCAGGGTCAATACAAAGAGTATCATCCTTAACATTGGCAAAAACTACGGTAGCGCCCAAGGTCATGGCCTGAAGGCAGGATGCCCAATATGTAACAGAGGGGCAGATAATTTCATCGCCCTTTCTTACACCGCAGGCATACATAGCGGCAAGCAGTGATGCAGTACCGTTATTAAAGCCAAGGGCATACTTAACACCAATCCATTCGGCAAATTCCTGCTCAAACTTCATGGTGATGTCGGTGCCGCTCATTTTAACATTTTTTAAAACATCTAAAACGGCTTCCTCTTCCTAAGATGTGATGATAGGCCATTTGGTCATTTCGGGGTTTACGGTTTTAACGCCTTTTCGCCACCAAAAATTGCGAGTTCACTCATAACAAAATCTCCTTTTTAAAAAAGTGCAACTGTTTTGCACCTTTATTTAACCATACCAAAGAGATTTCTTCAATACACCACATTGCTTGTTTTTAGCACTGTATTGACTTATTAAGGCTCAAAACCCTGTTTTTAGAACAAATATGAATAATCTTTGCTGGATGCTAAAGATATAGCCTCACCATTACCTACTATAATATGGTCAATAAGTCTTATTTTCATTGCCCTTAAAAAGTTGCCGACCTGAGCGGTGAAATTTATATCATTTTCGGACGGAAGTGGAAAGCCCTTTGGGTGATTGTGCGCCAAAACAACGGCGGTGGCGCCTGTTTTTATGGCGGTTTCGGCAAGCTTTCTAAGCGATACCGATGATGAAACGGCATCCCCTTCGGACAGTTTTGGGCAGTCAAGCACCTTGCCGCGACCGTCTAGGCACAAAAGGTATGCTACCTCACTGTTTTCAGAGTAAAATTTAGGCATTATATAGGCTATTATTTGACCTGTGTTTTTTAAAAAGCTAACGGTATTTGAGCTTTCACTTAAATACCTTTTGGCAAGCGGCATTATAAATTTTATAAGGGCGGCGGTGTTTTCACTTATGCCCTTTACCTTTATAAGGTCTTCATAGGGGGCATCAAAAACACTTACAAGCGAGCCGCCAAAGGCATCAAGCAGGTCGTGGGCAAGCTCATTTGTATCCTTACGGGGTATGCAGTAGAAAAGCAAAAATTCCAAAAGCTGATGTTCCGGCAAATCGTTTGGTATGCCGTCCTTTAAAAACTGCTTACGCATACGCTGTCTATGCCCTTTATGTATTTCTGATTTGGTTTTTTCTTCTGCCACAGGCTAACCCCCCTTTTTATTATAATAAAAAATTAAGCCCTGCCGCGCCAAAAGGCGCAATAGGGCTTTTTAAAGCTTTAATTTTAGCGATTGTTTTCAATATATGTAACAAGGTCGCCGATGGTTTTTATGTTGTCAATTTCCTCATCGGGAATTTCAACCTTAAACTCATCCTCAATTGACATTAAAACCTCAACAACATCAAGGCTATCTGCACCAAGGTCATCTGCAATATCGGTGGCTTCACTAAGGGTTGCCACATCAGTATCAAATTGTTCTGCTAAAATTTCTTTTAATTTTTCAAAAACCATTATTAAGTCCTCCAAAAAATGATTTTTTTACCACAAAAGCACCCGCCTGCCACTAGACAACCAAATAAAAGTGTGGTATATTTAATTATTATAAAGCAGTTTATAAATATAAATTGTTTACCGCTGCCTATATATGATAATATGTTGATTTTAAAGTTTTGTCAACTGTTTTTTTATTTTTTTAGCAAAAAAGGGGGGCTTATTGTGCAAAAACGCTATGCCGTTATCGGGCATCCGCTTGGGCATACTATGTCACCTTTTATTCATAGCAGACTGTTTGCGCTAAGCTCGGTTGATGCCGTTTATGAAGCCATACCAACCCCGCCCGAAAATTTAAGCCAAACCATCAACCTTTTAAAGGAATATGATGGCTTTAACATAACCATTCCGCACAAAACTGCGGTTTTGCCGTTTTTAAATGACATTACCCCCGAAGGTCGCCTTTATGGTGCGGTCAACACCGTTAAGGTGCAGGGGGGCAAACTTATTGGCCACAGCACCGATGCTGAAGGCTTTGCCTGCGCCCTTTCGCTTGCTAATATTCCTATTGGGGGCAGTGTGCTTATTTTAGGCTGTGGCGGCGCATCGCGCACCATTGCAACCGAATGTGCAAAGCGCGGGCTTGACATAACCCTTGCAGTAAGGCAAAGCAGTATGCAAAAGGGGTTAGCCCTTGCAAAAGAGCTTGAAACACAGTTTGGTAAAAAGGTGCCCTGCACCGATATTTTATCCCCAATGGGCAGTTTTTCGCTTGCCGTAAACGGCACCCCTGTTGGTATGCATCCAAACCCCGATGCCAGTCCCTTAACCGCCGACCAGCTTAAAAACATTGACTTTGTTTTTGATGCCGTTTATAACCCCGAGGATACCCTGCTTATAAAAACCGCCGCCGCACTTAATAAAAAGGCAGTTTCGGGTATGGGTATGCTGGTTATGCAGGCGGTCGCGGCGCATAAATTTTGGTACGGCGCCACCTTTAGTGACAGTGATATTGCCCTTATTATTAAAGACG
The DNA here is from genome assembly GCA_017382915.1 of Clostridia bacterium. Classification (GTDB taxonomy): domain Bacteria; phylum Bacillota; class Clostridia; order Oscillospirales; family Acutalibacteraceae; genus UMGS1279. Next base: position 5,970 of record JAFNZJ010000139.1, read on the forward strand.
CAAATGATGAGATGAGGCGACTGTTTAATGACTAAAAATATAATTCTTTGCGGCTTTATGGGTAGCGGTAAAACGGTTACTGCCAAGGCTATTGCAAAAAAACTTGATTTGGAATTTATTGATTTAGACCAATATATTGAAAAATCCGAAGGGCTTACGGTTAGTGAAATTTTTGCCCGCTTTGGTGAGGAGCATTTCAGAGCCCTTGAAACAAAGGCGGCAACTAAGCTAGGTGCCCAAAGCGGCAGAGTTATTGCCCTTGGCGGCGGCACAGTGCTTAGAAAAGAAAATATTTTACCCCTTAAACAAAACGGCACTATTTTTTATCTTGAGGTGGATGCAAAAACGGTGCTTGCCCGCCTTGAAAATGACACCACCCGCCCCCTTTTAAGGCAAAATAAAGAAAAGACGGTTTTTGAACTGCTTGAAAAACGAAGCCCCCTTTATAAAGCGGCGGCCGATTATACTATTGATGCTAACGGCAGTATTGATTATGCCGCAGAGCAAATTTTAAATATTATAAACACCCTTTAAGGAGTTATAAAAATGAAAAAATTCGCACCACTTATTTCTTTTTTTCTTATAATTTGCTTTTTTGCGGGTTGCGGGGGTGAGGTTGTTTCGACTACACTGCCAAACACCGATATTACTGCAAGCTTTACCCTACCGGAAAAGTACAGCTGTAAAGAGTCTAGTGAGTTGGAAGGCGTTTCTTTTGCATTTTACAAAAAAACAAACAGCCAATCAGGCGGTTGGAGTATGATTCTATCACTAGGCGAATCTTCCCCGCAGGTATATGGTCAATATATTAAAATGGTTTCAAGCGGCGGCGGTGTTACTTCCGCTAAAAAGTTTGGCGATACTACGCTTTTTTCCTTTTCGGGAGGAAATGCTATGGGCAATAAGCGCGGTATCAGACTTATTGATGATAAATATTTAGCCGTTTTATCGGCTCAAAATCATGTTGAAGAGCAGGATATTATAAGCATATTAAATTCTATAAAAATCGGATAACCCACAAAGGGGTGCTACTTTTGGTAATAACAGTAAACACTAAAAATCTTAAAAGCTATGACATAACCATAAGGGGCGGTATTCTGCCCGAAGTGGGCGGTTTGGTGCGCCCCTTAACCAAGGCAAAGCGGGTTAGCATTATAAGTGATACCAATGTTGCGCCGCTTTACCTTAAAACGGTTGCCGATTCGTTTAAAGCGGCAGGCTTTGAGGTTAGCACCTTTGCCTTTACGGCGGGTGAAACATCCAAAACCTTGGATACAGTAAACCGCATTATGGAATGCTTTTTAATAAATAAGCTTACCCGCACCGACCTTGCCGTTGCGCTTGGTGGCGGTGTAGTGGGCGACCTTACAGGCTTTGCATCGGCAATATATTTAAGGGGTATTGACTTTGTTCAAATACCCACCTCACTTTTGGCGCAGGTTGATTCGTCGGTTGGCGGTAAAACGGGCTGTGACCTTGCCTTTGGCAAAAATCTTTGCGGCGCTTTTCATAATCCTCTTGCCGTTTTTATTGATGAAAATGTTCTTAAAACCCTGCCGCCGCATTATTTTGCCGACGGTCTGGCTGAGGCCATTAAGGCAGGCGCAATAAAGCTGCCCCACCTTTTTGAACTGTTTGAAAAGGGCGCTGAAAATGATATAAGCACCGTAATTTATGAAAGCGTTAAAATGAAGGCGCAGGTTGTGGAAAACGACTTTACCGAGCAAGGCGAACGCACTCTGCTTAATTTTGGTCACACGGTTGGTCACGCCATTGAGCTTTATGAAAACTATCGCGGTCTGTCACACGGGCAGGCGGTAGCAGTTGGTATGGCGCTTATTACCAAGGCGTCCGAAAAGGCAGGTCTTACCGAAAAGGGCACCTATGACCGACTGGTTAACTGCCTTAAGGCATATTCACTGCCCTTTACAACCGAAATTCCGCTTAAGGACCTTGCTGACCTTGCGGTAAGGGATAAAAAGTCAAGCGGTGATAAAATTAAGCTTGTTTTAATTGAAGATATAGGCAAGGGATATGTAAAGCAAATTGAAATAGAAAACCTTTATGCCTTTTTAAAAGACGGTATTTGTTAGAAGGTGTTTGTTTGTGGAAAAAATTAAAATAACACCCCACCCGCTAAATGGTGAGGTTGTGGTGCCACCGTCAAAAAGTGCCGCTCATCGCAATATAATTGCGGCCGCCCTTTCAGACGGGGTATCGGTTATATCACCCGCCTGCCATTCGGATGATATTGATGCTACACTGCGTTGCATTACCACTTTAGGCGCCACCGTTACCGAAAAGGATGGCGCGTTTTACATAACAGGCATTGATAAAAATAAAGCCTGCGGCAAAACCGCCACTCTAGACTGCGGTGAGTCGGGCTCTACACTGCGTTTTATAATTCCCATTGCGGCGGCGCTTGGGGTAAATGCCACCTTTATAGGTCACGGTCAGTTGCCCAACCGCCCAATAACCCCCCTTATTGAAATTTTAACCAACTTTGGGGTTAAATGCTCATCCGACCGACTGCCACTTACCATTAGCGGCTGTCTTCAAAAGGGTGACTACCTTATTTCGGGTGATATAAGCTCACAGTATTTAACCGGTCTTATTTTTGCCTGCCCCATTACGGGCGGCACCGCCACCCTTACCACCCCCCTACAATCGGCAGGGTATGTTGATTTGACCGTAAAAATTTTGTCGAATTTTGGCGTAAACATAATAAAAAACGGCGCCACCTATATTTCAAACGGAAATTACACCCCCTCAAATCAGACCATTGAGGGTGACTGGTCGCAGGCCTGCTTTTTTATGTCGGCGGCTGCAATGGGTGGCAGCATTAAAATAAAGGGTCTTGATTTAAACTCTACACAGGGTGACAAAGCGGTTTTGGATATTTATAAAGCCCTTGGTGCCACGATAGATATAAAGGATAACTGCATTTGTGTGTCTTCGGGCAGTTTGACTGCAACCGATATAAACTGCGCCCAAATACCCGATGCGGTGCCGGCTTTAGCGGTGGCGTCGGCGGTGTCAAAGGGCAATACCACCATTTTTGGCGGTGAAAGGCTCCGCTTTAAGGAGACCGACCGAATTAAAACCGTTACCCACGGTCTTAAAAATATGGGCATTGCCGTTACCGAGCAACCCGACGGTATGGTAATTACGGGCGGTAGTCCTTTAGGCGGCATAGTAAGCGGAGAGGGCGACCATAGAATTGTTATGGCCTTTGCCATACTTGCCGCATATTCAAAAAATGATACAATTATTGAAGGCTACACAGCAATAAACAAATCTTACCCCACTTTTTTTGAGGATTTTAAAGCACTTGGAGGGATAGCAAATGTCATCACAGATAGGTAAAAAAATTACCGTCAGCGTGTTTGGTGAAAGCCACGGTCCTGCCATTGGTATGGTTATGGACGGCACCCCCGTTGGCATTAAAATTGATACCGATTATCTGGCCGCTCAGGCCGCCCGCAGGGCCCCCGGTAATGATGCCTTTGCCACCCCAAGGAAGGAAGCCGATAAGGTAGAATTTTTATCGGGTGTTAAAGACGGCGTTACAACAGGTGCGCCCCTTACCGCAATAATTAAAAATTCCAACACCCACTCAACCGACTATAACAATATTTTAAACTGCCCCCGCCCATCCCACGCCGACTATGCGGCAGGTGTTCACTATAAAGGCTTTAATGATATAGCAGGCGGTGGACATTTTTCGGGCAGACTTACCGCTCCGCTGGTTACGGCAGGCTCAATTTTGCGCCTTTATTTAAAAAGCAAGGGCATTGAAATTGGCGGTCACATCTGCCAAATCGGTGGTCATATTGACAGTCGCTTTGACCCCGTAAATGTAAGCGCAGATACCCTTTTAAAGCTCTCAAGCGGCAACACCTTCCCCCTTTTAAATGAAAAGGCAAAGGATGCCATGCTTAAAGAAATTGCCGATGCCAAGTCCGCCGGTGACAGCATTGGCGGTGCGGTGGAAATTGCCGTTACGGGACTGCCCGCAGGTCTTGGCGGCCCTATGTTTGACGGCGCTGAAAACCTTATTTCAAAGGCGGTTTTTGGCATACCCGCAGTTAAGGGCATTGAATTTGGTGAAGGCTTTGATTTTTGCAGTATGCGTGGCAGTGAAGCCAACGACCAAATGGAAATTAGGTGTGGCAAGGTAGCCTGCACCACCAACTGTAACGGTGGCATAACGGGTGGCATAACCAACTCTATGCCGATTATTTTTAGGGTTGCCATTAAGCCCACACCATCAATATCTTTACCCCAAAACACGGTAGATTTAACCACCAACCAAAACACAACCCTTAGTATAAAGGGCAGGCACGACCCATGTATAGTTCCCCGCGCCCTGCCGGCGATTGAGGCAGTAACCGCCATTGCAATTGCCAACCTATTGGCCGAGGAGGCGCAAAACTAATGGAACTTGAACAGGTCAGGGCCCAAATCGATGAAATTGATGACCAGCTTATTGCCCTTTTAAGCCGCAGAATGGACTGCTCACTAAAGGTGGCAGAAATTAAGGCCGAAAAGGGGCTGGAGGTTTATCACCCCAAAAGGGAAGAGCTTATTTTTAACAAGGTAAGGCAAAAGGGCGGTAAATACGGCGAATATTTTATTGAGCTTTATCGCCTGCTTATGGAATGCAGCAGGGCGCTTCAGCATCAGGCTCCGCCCGACAGCAACCCACTGGTTAGCACCATACTTTCTGCCCAAAAAACCCTAAATATCAACGGTAAGGTGGCCTGCTACGGGCAGGTTGGTGCGTTTACACACCTTGCCCTTACTTCCGCCTTTGATAAAAGTGAAATTTCACCCTATTTTTGCTCCACCTTTGAAAAGGTTTTTGAATCGGTTAAATCGGGCAACACAGAATTTGGCATAGTGCCGGTTGAAAATTCATCGGCGGGCTCGGTTAATGAGGTTTATGACCTTATTCTAAAGTACAAGCTTTTTATTGTTGGCGCCGTTGCAATGCCCGTTTCACACAATTTATTGGGTCTGCCGGGCGCAAAGCTTACCGACATTAAGGCGGTTTATTCACATCCGCAGGCGCTTTCACAGTGCAAAAACTTTTTAGAGGCAAATTCTATTGAGGGCAGAGTTTTTTCAAACACTGCCGCCGCCGCAAAGCATGTATCCGACCTTGGCGATATATCAATAGGTGCTATTGGCTCCACCCAAGGGGCTAAAGAAAACTCGCTTACTGTTTTAGCACCAAGCATACAGTCCTTTGAAAACAACCAAACCAGATTTATTATTATTTCAAAGCACCCCGTTATTCCCGAAGACAGTAATAAAATCAGCCTGGTTTTCAGTCTTTCGCACACCCCCGGTTCACTGCAAAAAATTCTTACCCGCTTTTCACTTCACGGGCTTAACCTTACTAAACTGGAATCCCGCGCAGGTAAAAACGGCGATTTTGAAACCCAATTTTATTTGGATTTTGACGGCAATGTGGCGCAGATTAAAACACTATCGCTACTTTGCTCGCTTTTAGCAGAACTTAATGATTTTTCTTTTTTAGGCAACTATAAAGAAATTACATTATAATTTTTTGGAGGTTTTTTATTATGAAAAAGTTTTTAGGCGAATTCCGAGAGTTTATCACCAAGGGCAATGTTATGGATATGGCTGTAGGTTCTATTATCGGTTTATCCTTTAAAGACATCGTAACCAGCCTTACCAATGACATTATATCCCCAATTCTTGGCATTTTTGGTGGCGTTGACTTCAGTGATATGAAGTGGGTTATCGGCACCAAGGTTGACCCCGCTACCGGTGCAGTGGTTGAAAATTCTATCAACTACGGCGCATTTATCACCGGCGTTATTAACTTTATAATTATGGCGCTTATCATTTTTCTTATGATTAAGCTTGTTACCAAGGTTGGCGAAATCAGCAAAAAGCTTGCCTTCAAAAAGAAGGAAGAAGAAGCCGCCGAAGCAGTAGAAGAAGCCCCCGCAGAGACCACAGAGGATATTTTAAAGGATATCCGCGATATGCTTAAAGCAAGCGCTAAAGAATCAAAACCTAAAACAAGGGCAAAAAAGGCCGAATAATTTGAAATTACATAAGGGGCAAATATTTTAATGTATTTGCCCTTGCTTTTGGCAATAATATTTGTATATTCTGTTTTTTGTGGAGGCTTTATGCAAGGCTTATTGCAAACACTTAATTTTTTAGCGCCCACAGTAGATGATTTTGATGCGCTAAAAAAGGCTATTTTGCCCTTTGCTAAGGGCAGTATGTCCTGTGAAATAACACCCCTTACCCTGCTTATTTGGGAAAAATACTATCACCAAAAAATTGCTTTTTTTGATGATATGCTTTTTGTACGACTGGGTGAAGGTCAAAATATCATTTACCTTTTGCCCTTTGCAAAAGATATGAAAAAAGCGGTGGAAATACTTAAAAAACAGGCGCTTTATGATAATATCCCCCTTGCCTTTTTGGCGGCAGAAGGGGTCAGACTTGATGAGTTTAATCTCTTGTTTGGTGAAGAATTTTCACAAACCGAGTCGCGTGATGACTTTGAGTACATTTATTCCACACAAAAGTTGTCTACCTTGAGCGGCAAAGCCTTTCACTCAAAGCGCAACCATATATCTGCCTTTAGCAAACAGTATAACTGGCATTATGAGGCAATAAACAGCACCAACCTTGCCGATGTTTTAAAAATGGCAGATGAGTGGACTGCCGAAATGTCAGCCCTTTCTGATGATGCAAAAAGCATTGAGGTTGAAAATGCCGCCCTTAAGGCATTACTGCCCCAAATGGATAGGCTGGGACTAAAGGGTGGCTGCATTAAGATAAATGACAGGGTGGTGGCATTTAGTGTAGGCTCCCCCATAAATGATGAGGTGTTTGATATTCACACCGAAAAGGCGCTAACCGAATATCGCACCGCCTATGCGGTAATAAACCGCGAATTTATTTTAAACGACCTATTGGACTATAAATATGTAAACCGCGAGGATGATATGGGTATTGAAGGTCTTAGAAAGGCCAAGCTTTCATATAAACCCGACATCCTTTTGAAAAAATATATTATTAAAGAAGGGTAAATAAGTGCTTACTAACTATTCCGCTTATAAAGACCTATATTTAAAATGCTTTACCGATGACACCGAGCAGGATGCTGAATTTCTTTTTGAAACGGTGCTAAAAAAGGCTGAGCGCGTTTGTGAATATGAAAACGGCACCCCCATTGCCATGCTTTTTTTAATGGACTGCCGCGTGCAAACCAAAACCGAAAGCCTGCCATTTTATTACCTTTATGCCGCCTGCACCCACCCCGACCACCGTGGCAAGGGTTTAATGTCCAAGCTTTTAGAAAAGGCAAAGCAAAAAAGTCTGGCCGACGGCAAAATGGGTATCTTCTTAAAGCCGGCAACCCCCTCTTTGTTTGATTTTTACGCAAAATCGGGTTTTGAGCCGTTTTTTAAATACACCAAGATTTCTTGCTCGGCCAAGCAGTTTTTAAGCAATATTGAAATTAAAAAGGCTATTGCCCCCATAACCCAAATGACCCTTAAAGAATGGCAAATGCGCCGTTATGAGCCACTTGGTCTGCTTACCGATATATATGCCGATTTTGAAGGTGACCTGTTTTATTCGGCGGCGGCAGGCTGTACCTCCGTATTTGCGGGCGGTGCCGCAATAGTTTATGAACTGCGCGGTGACACTCTGCTGGTTAAGGAGGCCTTTTGCCGTAAGGGCAATGAAAAGGCTTTGCTTTCTCTTACCGGTGCGGTGCTTTTAATGTTAAGGCGTGAAAATATTGAACTGCGCCTTCCCGCCGTTTATAGTGATGATGCTTTTGTTGGTCTTGACCCCAAAACCGACTATTTCAGCGTTATTTGGCATAATGATAATCTAAATCTTTCCGACTATGAAGCCCCCTATCACGGCTTCGCATTTGACTAATGTTTCACGTGAAACATTTTATATTCTTTAGCGCTTAACCGCTTTGGTTGGGCGCTTTTTGTATATATCCCCCTTTTTGTGTAATGCTAAATAAAAGGGGTGTTTACTTTGGATATACTGCTTGACTGCCTTTGGGCATTTTTGGTAGGCGGACTGCTTTGCGTTATTGGTCAGGTGCTTATTGACCGCACCAAGCTTACCCCCGCCAGAATTCTTGTAGGTTATGTTGTGGCGGGCGTTATTTTAACGGCGCTTGGTCTTTATGACTATTTGGTGGACTTTGCGGGGGCAGGCGCAAAGGTGCCGCTAACCGGCTTTGGCTATTCCTTGGCAAAGGGTGTTGAAAAGGCGGTTATTGATTATGGTCTTATCGGCGCACTGGTGGGCGGCTTAACCGCAACCGCCGCAGGCATCACCGCCGCTATGTTTTTTGGTCTTTTGGCGGCATTTTTTACTAAATCACGCAAAAAGAAGTTGTAAAATGTTTCACGTGAAACATTTTTTGCTTTTTTTAGCTTTTGGTGTTTAATTTTAAATTATATTGTGTTATAATGGATTTGTACTTTAAAATTAAACACTTTTACATAAAAGGA
>JAFNZJ010000140.1 GCA_017382915.1 Clostridia bacterium
ATTTTATCAGACAGTCTTACTACCCTGCCCTCAAGACATTCAGAAAAGGGGCCCTTTGTATGGTTGCGTATACCATCAAGCACCTCGTAGGTAAGGTTTAGGCCCTTAAAGTTTTTTTCAAGCCGCTCACAAACCCTGACGCTTTGCTCATAATGATGAAAGCCACTGTCAGAAAGCTCGGCCAATGCGCGCTCGCCCGCATGACCAAACGGGGTGTGACCTAAATCGTGACCTAATGCAATGGCTTCGGTCAAATCTTCATTAAGCCTTAACGCCCTTGAAATGGTGCGCGCAATCTGCGATACCTCAAGGGTGTGGGTAAGGCGGGTACGGTAATGGTCAGACTCGGGCGCTAAAAAGACCTGTGTCTTATGCTTTAAACGGCGAAATGCCTTACAATGAATAATGCGGTCGCGGTCACGCTGAAAAGCAGTGCGGACATCACACTCATCCTCAAACACCTTGCGACCCTTTGTGTTTGCGCTTAACACCGCGCGGTCACTTAAGGTTTCTTTTTCAATTTTTTCGGTTAGCAGACGAACATTTTCCATTTTATCACCGCCAAAGCTTGTATATATTTATTATAAGACAAAAAATGCAAAAACCCTTTATTTTTTGCTTTAAAAACCCATAAAAATATCTTTAGGTTCGGGTATGGGTATTCTTGCCGAAAATTTATCGGTACATTTTTTAGCAAGGTCATCAAAAAGGGTGGCCTTTACTGCTAATGTTACCTCAACCTTATCATTAAAATCGGTTGAAATAATTTTAACCTCAAACTCACTTAACAGTTTGGTAAGCAAGTCATAATCGCCGTAATCACATCTAATGCAGACCTGCTTTGCCGGTAAAATTGTAACAACCTCAGCCGTTTCAAGCACCGTGCGGGCAGAATCTGAATAGGCGCGTACCAAACCGCCTGTACCCAAAAGTATGCCACCAAAATAACGGGTAACCACTACCGCAATATCGGTAATGCCAAGATGGTCAATAACCTCCATAACAGGTAGTCCCGCTGTGGAATGGGGCTCACCATCATCCGAAAAGCGTTTGGTGCCGTTTTTAAGTGAAAATGCGTAAACATTATGTCTGGCATCCCAATATTTTTTGCGCATGGAGGCTATGAAGTCGGTGGCTTCCTGCTCGGTAGTGCAGGGGCAAACTGTGGCAATAAAGCGTGAACGCTTAACCTCAATTTCTGCTGAGTGATTTTTTGTAACCGTTTTATAACCCTGCAAAAAATATTCCTCCCCCCACGCAAAATTCGGCAACTAATACCCCATTTTTATATATTTCATATTATTATACCATTTTTAGCACTGAATAGTCAATATTATTTATAATATTATATTTATATATAAATAAAAGCGGCGCATATACGCCGCTTAATATTTTATGTGCGCTTTGGTAAAAAGAAGAAGGATAAAACCGAAAGGGCCACCCAAGAAATAAACATTGCCCCGTAACCAAAGCTGCTTATTACAAAGCCATATATTGCCGAGCCAACACCCGCGCCAAAATATGTTGCAAAATCCATAAGCCCACTAACCGTTGCAATGTTGCCGCTTTTAGCAAAGCTTAAAGGATAAATTGAAAGTATTGAAGTGTTAATAACCGATACCGCTGTATAAATTATACCAAGACAAAGCATTGAAACTACCGGCTGTTTAATGGGTAAAACAAGCACCGCCGCAGCGATTATACAAACAATGAATGAATAAAATGAAACCTTATTTTCATCCCTGCCGCAAAAACGGTAAACTGCGCTGTAAGACATTCTGCCAACCAAACCTATTGCTGGTATAAAAAGCAAAAACCAAGACGATTTTTTAAGGTCAATACTAAAGGTTGTTACAAAGTACGCCGCCATCCAAAGGCTTATGTTATCCTTCATAATACCGTGGCAAAAGGCGGGCACCAGCATTGTGCGTATGCCCTTTTGCTTAAGCAAATTAATTGGTAAAATACTGCGTTTTTCGGTGTTTGGCTCAAAGGGAATTTTTTTAAGCACAATAAAGGTAATCGGGCACATTAAAATGTTAAGTGCACCCGGTATGATATAGGCAAATTTAACACCAAAAAGGCTAATTATCCAGGTGTTTATAAGTATACCCAAAAGGTTGCCAACCGCAACCGATGAAACCATAATTGCGGTGCGCTTGCTGGCTTTTTCAGAATCATAAACCGATGACATTACCCTAAGCACCGAGCCCCACATCATAGACTGTGCATAGGCATTTATGCCCCAAAGCAGAGCCATAATTATAAAGGACATCATAAGCCCTGACAGTATGTTTGAAACACCAACTGCGGCCAAGCCCGTGCAAAGCATTATCCACGGCATAACCTTATCATTAAGGGTGCCGTTTAAAAGTCTGCCAATGGCAAAAACTACCGAAAACACACTGCCAAGCAAACCAATTTGCGCCGCCGTTAATATGCCCTGCCCGCTAAGCTCGGGTGAGGCTATTGAAAGGTTAAGACGCGATATGTAAATTGAAGTATAGGCTAAATAGGTTATTATAAAAACCAAACCCGTTTTTTTATAAGGCGCATTTTTAATAAACATTTTTAAAATAGTACTCCCCCAATATGTTACCGATATTATAGTACCGATTTTTACCTGTGTCAAGATAAAAAGGCCTTTATTTTAAAGAAAATTTTACATTTTAACCATTGACAAAATATTAAAAATGATGTAATATAGTTTTAAAAACTAGATTATATCATAACAAAAACGGAGGAACGCTATGGCAGGCATAACAATTTTTACAAGAAGGCAGTCCTTAGGTGAAGAAATAAGCAACGCTGTATCACACGGTGTCGGGGCGGTTTTTTCGCTTATAGGTATGATAATTTTAATCGTTTTGAGCATTAAAAACGGTAGTGCTGCAGGTCTGGTTTCGGCTATATTTTACGGCACCGCACTAATAATATTATACTCGGTATCCACAATTTATCACTCACTTACCCACCCCACCGCAAAAAAGGTTTTTCAAATACTTGACCACTGTTCAATATTTTTACTTATAAGCGGTACCTATGCGCCCATTTCGCTGGTAATGATGGGTGGTAAAATCGGGTATAGCTTGCTTATAGTAAATAC
>JAFNZJ010000141.1 GCA_017382915.1 Clostridia bacterium
AATTCAAAAATATAAGCCTGATGCAATTTCAATTGAAAAGTTGTTTTTTAATACAAACTCTACCACTGCAATTGATGTAGCGCAGGCGCGCGGAGTAATTTTACTTGCCGCCAAAAAAAATAACATACCTTATTTTGAATATACACCACTTCAGGTTAAGCAGGCCGTTACAGGTTATGGTAGGGCCCAAAAACCGCAGGTTATGGAGATTACACGGCGCCTTTTAGGTCTTGAAAAATGTCCAAAGCCTGATGATACCGCCGACGCACTTGCAATGGCTATATGTCATTGCCACAGCGCATCATCCTTAATTTTTAAACAAATGATAGGGGGAGCAAAATGATTTATTCATTAAACGGTAAACTTATTGATGTATCACCAACCTACGCTGTTATTGAATGCGGTGGAGTTGGTTATAAATGTTCAATTACCCTTAAAACCGCTGCTGCATTGGGCAAGGTTGGTGAAAACGCATTTTTATACACTCATATGTCGGTTAGGGAAGATGCGGTTGATTTATTTGGTTTTCATTCATCAGACGAAATGAAGGCGTTTAAGCTTATAACATCGGTTAACGGCGTTGGACCCAAGGTTTCGGTTGCAATACTTTCAGAATTTACACCCGAATATTTATATACCTACATTGCAGCAGGCGATTATAAGGCATTAACCGCAGCAGGCGGCGTTGGTCCAAAGCTTGCACAAAGAATAGTGTTAGAGCTTAAAGATAAGGTGGGATCTGCTCCGAGTGAAATCAATCTTTCGGGTGCGGGTCAGGGTGCAGTGGCTCCTATTGCTCAAAGCAATGCAAAAAGCGCTGTTTCGGCACTTGTTTCGCTTGGCTTTTTACAGGTTGAGGCTAACCGTGTAGTTGCCGGTATTGACCCTAACCTTTCTACCGAGGAAATTATAAAGCAGGCACTCTTAAAGCTTTCTTCAGCAAAATTTTAAATATTTAAGGGGTTGATTAAATGGAAGAAATGGATTTTGAAAACCGCATAGTTGCGCCGGAATATACCTATCACGATGAAGAAACTGAACTTTCATTGCGCCCTAAAAGGCTGGATGAATATATAGGTCAGGATAAGGTTAAAGAAAACCTTTCAATTTATATTAAAGCGGCATCAATGCGCCATGAAGCGCTTGACCATGTTTTGCTTTACGGCCCTCCCGGTCTTGGTAAAACTACCCTTTCGGGAATTATAGCAAATGAGCTTGGTGTTAATATAAGGGTTACATCAGGTCCTGCTATTGAAAAGGCGGGCGATTTAGCCGCTATTTTATCATCCCTTAATGAGGGTGATGTGCTTTTTATTGATGAAATTCACCGTTTGCCAAGGGCGGTGGAAGAAATTCTTTACCCCGCAATGGAGGATTTTTCTCTTGATATAATTATCGGCAAGGGTCCTGCGGCACAGTCAATTCGCCTTAATTTACCGCATTTTACCCTTGTTGGCGCTACAACCCGTTCGGGTCAGCTTACTGCCCCCCTTAGGGATAGGTTTGGTGTGCTGCTAAGGTTAGAGTTATATACACCTGAACAGTTAGCACAAATTGTAACTCGTTCAGCCGGTATTTTGGGTATACCGATTGATAACGACGGCGCTTTAGAAATAGCATCGCGTTCAAGGGGTACACCCCGTATTGCCAACCGCCTGCTTAAGCGTGTGCGTGATATTGCCCAAATTGAATATGATGGTGTAATTACCGAAAAGGTTGCTATGAATGCCCTTGAAAGGTTTGAGATTGATGAGCTTGGTCTTGATGAATTTGACCGCACAATGCTTAAAACCATTATCAATAACTACGGCGGTGGTCCGGTAGGACTTGATACACTTGCCGCCGCAGTAGGTGAAGAAAGTATTACTATTGAGGATGTTTATGAGCCGTATTTAATGCAAATTGGCTTTTTAATGCGTACTCCTCGTGGAAGAATGGTCACCGATGCGGCATATAGACACCTTAATATTCAAAAAACAGGTCAGCAATCGCTATTTTAATTTTAAGGAGCATTTTTCATAAATGAGATTCTCTTCAGATTTTAATGATTATGAGCTTATTGATGTTAATAACGGTAATCGTTTAGAGCGTTGGGGTGATGTCTATTTGGTCAGACCCGACCCACAGGCTATATGGCAGTTACCGCAGGATAATAAGCTTTGGAATAAAGCCGATGCCGTTTATCACCGCAGTAGTGCGGGCGGCGGTCATTGGGAGGTTTTAAAAAAGGTCCCCGATGTATGGAGCATTGAATATAACGGCTTAAAATTCAATTTAAAGCCAATGGGCTTTAAGCATACAGGCCTTTTTCCTGAGCAGGCTGTTAACTGGTCTTTAATGCAAAATCTTATTAAAAAGTCAGACCGCAAGGTTAAGGTTTTAAATCTGTTTGCCTACACAGGCGGTGCTACCTTGGCCTGCCTTAAAGCAGGTGCCGCCGTTACCCATGTTGATGCATCAAAGGGTATGGTTGCTTGGGCAAAGGAAAATGCCGCAACATCGGGCCTTGCTGATTGTCCCGTGCGCTGGCTTGTAGATGATTGTAAAAAGTTTGTTGAGCGTGAAATTAGGCGCGGCAACAAATATGACGGCATAGTTATGGACCCGCCATCATATGGTCGTGGTCCAAACGGAGAGGTTTGGAAGCTTGAAAACAATTTAGAGGAGCTTTTAACCCTAACCTCAAAAATCTTAAGCGATGAGCCTTTATTCTTTCTGTTAAACACCTATACTGCGGGTATGTCCTCAACCGTTTTAAACTATATGGTGGAGCAGTATATCGCTAAAGGTCGTGGTACAGTAACCACCGAAGAAATAGGACTTAAGGTTTCAAAAAGAGATTTAGTTATGCCTGCGGGCAACACCACTGTTTGGAAGATGGATTAAAAATGCAAAACAAGTTTATTGAAGTTAAAAATGTATCTTTTAGCTATGACGCAGATGAAGCAGGCGCTAAAACTGCGGTAGAAAATATAAACCTTTCTATTGAAAAGGGTAGCTTTACTGTTATTTTAGGTCATAACGGTTCAGGTAAGTCTACCCTTGCAAAGCTTTTAAATGGTATGATTAAGCCAACCAAGGGCGAAATTTTAGTTGACGGTTTAAACACTGCCGATGAAAAAAATGAATATGAAATTCGTCGACGTTTAGGGTTGGTATTTCAAAATCCCGACAATCAAATTATTTGCACAATAGTTGAAGAAGATATTGCCTTTGGCCCCGAAAATTTAGGTGTAGAGCCTAAAGAGATTAAAAAAAGGGTTGATAGTGCGCTTGCTGCTGTTGGTATGAGTGAGTTCAGGCAGGCAGCACCACATCAGCTTTCGGGTGGTCAAAAGCAAAGGGTAGCATTAGCAGGTATTTTGGCAATGCAGCCCGACTGCATTGTTTTGGATGAGCCTACTGCAATGCTTGACCCAATTGGCCGCAAGGATGTTATGAACACCATAACAAGGCTTAATAAAGAAAAGGGCATTACCATTATTTTAATTACCCATTTTATGGAGGAGGCTGAAAATGCCGACCGCGTTATAGTAATGAATAGCGGAAAAATAACTGCCGATGGTAAGCCAATGGATATTTTTTCATCACCAAAACTGCTTACCGATGCAGGCTTGGCGTTGCCCCAAACCACTGAATTGCTTAACAAATTAAAAGCAAAGGGTTTAAATGTTAATACAGGTGTAATTTCAGCCAAAAAAACGGCTGAGGAAATTGCGCGCCTACTTTTGGGGGAGGTAAGTAAATGAGCATAATTAAAACAAAAGATGTAAGCTTTACCTACCCGCAGGCAGGCTCGGTTCATCATGCGACAATTGAAAATATAAGTTTTTCGGTTGAAAAGGGTGAAACGGTTGGCATTATAGGTCATACCGGTTCGGGTAAATCAACCTTGCTACAAACCCTTAATGGTCTTATTAAGCCCGATTCAGGTACAGTTTTTATTGACGAAAGTGACCTTTGGCAAAACTCAAAAGAGCTTTATCAAAAAAGGTTTAGGGTTGGCCTGGTTTTTCAGTACCCTGAGTATCAACTTTTTGAAGAAACAGTATATAAAGATATTGCCTATGGCCCGCAAAATATGGGCCTTGATGAGGCGGAAATTGACCGCCGAGTAAAGGAGTATTCATTACTTTTAGGCTTAAGCGATGAAAACCTACAAAAATCGCCCTTTGACCTATCGGGTGGCGAAAAGCGTCGCGCCGCTTTGGCAGGTATTTTGGCAATGGAAC
>JAFNZJ010000142.1 GCA_017382915.1 Clostridia bacterium
AGAGTTTAACGAAATATACAGTGAGTTTAAAAGCGGTTTTGGCAGCAACTTTATCTCATCCTTTTTTAGGCAGTTGCCCTATGCGGCGGCGGTTTTTTTAGCGGGCAGTTCAATGATTGGGGCTGTTATATCCCCCGCCATTATTGCGCTAAGGGGCGCCACCTACGGAATTATTATGAGCTACACCTGCTGTAACTTTGGGCTTATGGGCATAGTTTTTAACCTGCTTATACTTATACCGCCTGCCGTAATATCGGCCATTGCTATTATACTGTCGGCCAGAGAGTCCTTTGGGTTTTCTCTTTCTCTTGCCCGCCTTGCCCTGCCAAACTGCACCGCGCCCAAGGTGAGTGAAGATTTTAAGCTTTTTTGCCTAAGGCAGCTTTTTGTATTTTTATTCTTTTTAGTATCTGCCCTGCTTGAAGGATTTATGGCAACATCCTTTATAGGGTTTTTTAACCTATAAAAAAACCTCTCAAAATTGAGAGGTTTTTAAATTATAGATTTGTAATTTTGTAAGAAAGCTTCATAAGACTATCACCGAGGTGAACATTTTCAACCGCAACATTGGGGTGGTTTACCGCAAGGTCGCAGTGCGAAAAATTCCAAAAGCCCTTAACACCCAAACCAATAAGGGTGTTGCAAATATCTGCTGCGTCGGCCTTGGGTATACAAAGAATAGCGCAGGATGGCAAATTTTCACGACAAAAATCATCCAAATCATCAATGTGGCGAATTGGCAGGCCCTTAATCATTTGACCTTTAAGGGCTTCCTTTTTATCAAAAATGCCTATTAGTCTAAAGCCCTTACTTTCAAATGCCATATGGCTGGCAACGGCACGACCCAGATTACCTGCACCAATAAGTATGGCGCGGTTTTGCTTATCAAGACCTAAAATTTTGCCAATTTCTGCCCTAAGCTGTTCAATATGGTAGCCGTAGCCCTGCTGACCAAACCCGCCAAAGCAGTTTAGGTCCTGCCTTATTTGGCTGGCTGTAAGACCCATTCTTTCGGATAATTCACGAGAGGATATACGCTGAACACCCTCTGATAAAAGTTCACCCAAAAAGCGGTGATAACGCGGAAGTCTGTTAATTACAAGCTCAGAAATACCCTGTGCATTTGTCACTTAAAACCCGCTCCCCCTTTTTTATTATAATAGTTATAGTTATTCAAAGCGGTCTAAACCATTTTTACAAACTACAATTATTATAACATTTCTTTAAGGCGAATGTCAATCTCACGCAGGAAAGTTTCTGTATCAACTGTGCGTTTATTTTCTAGTTTTGAAAGGGCGGCTAAATCGCCTGTCATAACACCCTGTTCAATGGTTTTTATGGTTGCCTTTTCAAGCTTTTGGGCAAACTCAATAAGCTCGGGTGTATTGTCAAGCTCACCGCGTTTACGAAGTGCGCCTGTCCAGGCAAAAAGGGTGGCAACACTGTTGGTTGAAGTCTTTTCACCCTTAAGGTGGCGGTAGTAATGGCGCTGAACGGTGCCATGGGCAGCCTCATACTCATAAACTCCATCGGGTGAAACCAAAACAGAGGTCATCATTGCAAGGCTACCGTAGGCGGTTGCAACCATATCTGACATAACATCACCGTCATAGTTTTTGCAGGCCCAAATGTAACCGCCTTCAGAACGGACTACGCGGGCAACGGCATCATCTATAAGGGTGTAGAAATATTCAATACCTGCGGAATCAAATTTTTCTTTATACTCATTTTCAAAAACCTCATTAAAGATGTCTTTAAAGCGGTGGTCATATTTTTTTGAAATGGTATCCTTTGAGGCAAACCAAATATCCTGCTTGGTATCAAGCGCAAAGTTAAAGCAGCTTCTGGCAAAGGATTCAATAGACTTATCAATATTATGAAGACCCTGAATAATACCCGATGAGCCGCTAAACTCGTGAATAAGGCTACGGGTTTCTTTGCCGTCGGGGGTGGTGCAAACAAGCTCACACTTGGAGCCTGCGGGTACCTGCATCTCGGTGTTTTTATATACATCACCATAGGCGTGACGGGCAATGGTAATGGGCTTGGTCCAGGTGGGAATAAAGGGGGTAATACCCTTTACTATAATGGGGGTGCGGAAAACGGTGCCGTCTAAAATTGCACGAATGGTGCCGTTGGGCGATTTCCACATCTCTTTTAAATTATACTCGGTCATACGGTCGGCGTTAGGGGTAATGGTGGCACACTTAACGGCTACGCCGTATTTTTTTGTGGCCTCAGCCGAATCGAATGTAACCTTATCATTGGTTTCATTACGATGCTCTAAGCCTAAATCATAATACTCGGTTTTAAGGTCCACATAGGGAAGCAGTAAAATATCCTTAATCATCTTCCAGATGATTCTGGTCATTTCATCGCCATCCATTTCAACCAAGGGGGTTTTCATTTGAATTTTATCGCTCATTTTAATTTTCCTCCCTATATTATTTACTGTTTTCTCTGGTGTAGCTTAACAGTCCGCCCGAAAGCAAAATATCGGCCGAACGCTCTGAAACGGCAGAGTTTAGGGTATAGGTTTGATTTTTAGTTTTATTAACTAGCACTACGTCGCTACCGCTTTCAATCGCTTTGCGGATGTCGGGCAGTTCAAGGTCATCAAACATATCAATGCTGTCGTAATCGGCAGGGTTTTTAAAGGTTAAGGGAACAATGCCTGCATTTACAAGGTTTGCAACATGAATTCTGGCAAAGCTTTTAGCAACAACCGCCTTTATTCCAAGGTGAAGCGGAACAAGTGCAGCATGCTCACGCGAGGAGCCCTGACCATAGTTTTCACCGCCAATTATAATGCCCTTGCCATACTTTTTGCAGTTTTCGGGGAACTGCTCATCACATCTGGTAAAGCAGAAGTTTGCAAGGTATGGAATGTTTGAACGGAAGGGAAGAATTTTTGCGCCCGCAGGCATAATGTGGTCGGTGGTTATGTTATCCCCAACCTTAAGTATTGCCTTGGCAGAAATCACTTCACCAAGCGGCTCTGTTTTGGGGAAGGGCTTAATGTTTGGTCCGCGAAGTATTTCAACACTGCCTGCCTCATCTGCGGGGGCGGGGGCATCAATAGAATTATCATTAACCACAAATTTTTCGGGTAATTTAATGGTGGTTAAATCGGCATCAAGCTCCATTGGGTTGGTAAGCACACCTGTAAGGGCGGCGGCTGCTGCCGTTTCAGGACTTACCAAAAATACGCCTGCATCGGCCGTGCCGGAGCGACCTTCAAAGTTGCGGTTAAAGGTACGAAGTGAAACACCTGCTGAATTGGGTGCCTGACCCATACCAATACAAGGACCGCAAGCACATTCTAAAATTCTGGCACCCGATGCTATAAGCTTGGCAAGTGCGCCACACTGCGAAAGCATATAAAGCACCTGCTTGGAGCCGGGGGCAATACCAACGCTAACATTGGGGTTAACGGTTTTGCCGTCTAAAATTTCGGCAACCTTTAACATATCTAAAAGGGATGAGTTGGTACAGCTGCCAATAAGCACCTGGTCAACCTTAATCTGACCAATTTCGGTAACCTTTTTAACATTATCGGGCGAATGGGGCATAGCAGCTATAGGCTCTAACGCCGAAAGGTCAACAGTAATTTCTTTATCATATACTGCGTCGGGGTCGCTTTCAAGGGGGGTAAAATCATTTTCTCTGCCTTGGGCTGCAAGGAACTGACGGGTAACCTCATCCGATGGGAATATTGAGGTTGATGCGCCAAGCTCGGCACCCATATTGGTGATGGTTGCACGCTCCGGCACGCTAAGGGTTTTAACACCCTCACCCGCATATTCCACAATATAACCTACGCCGCCCTTAACCGAAAGAACACGCAGTACCTCTAAAATAACATCCTTTGCTGAAACAAAGGGGCGAAGCTTACCAACAAGGTTTACTCTAAGCATTTTAGGGGTGGGTATGTAGTAGGCACCGCCGCCCATTGCAACGGCAACATCCATACCGCCCGCGCCCATTGCCAGCATACCCATACCGCCGCAGGTGGGGGTGTGGGAGTCGGAGCCGATAAGGGTTTTACCGGGGACAGAAAAACGCTCCAAATGGATTTGGTGGCAAATACCGTTGCCGGGGTGCGAATAATAAATGCCGTGCTTTTTACAAATAGACTGAATAAAACGGTGGTCATCAGCATTTTCAAAGCCGGTTTGAAGTGTATTGTGGTCAATATATGCAACCGAACGCTCGGTTTTAACGCGGTCAACACCCATTGCCTCAAACTCTAAATAAGCCATAGTACCTGTGGCATCTTGAGTTAAGGTTTGATCAATTTTAAGGCCAATATCCTGACCCTGCTTCATTTCACCATCAACCAAATGAGCTGATATGATTTTTTGTGCTATTGTCATACCCATTTTTTGTTTTCTCCTATTCATCATAATAAATAATATAGCATATCAAATAATATAATATTATAGCACAGTGTATATATTTCAGTCAAGTAAATAAAGGTGGCAAATCAAACTAGATTTACCACCTTTTTAACCGCTTTTTAGTAAGTTTTATTATCTTATCAGCATTTCGGCCATAAATTTAAGCTCGCCGTCCTCACTTACGCCCTTTACAAAGGCCTTTTCACCCAAACGGCAGGGGTATACATTAAGCCTTTCACCGCTTTTTACCTCATGGCGGTAATCTATTTGAAATTCTACTATTTCTTCCATATCGGGGTTAAGGGCATCAAGCACATAGTTTGCGTATTTGGTATTATTCACATGGCCGTTCATATCAAGCTGACTGTACCCCGGGATTACGCTGATACCGTTATCCGTCACTTCAAAATCGGCGATTTTTGACAGCCTGCCTTCAAAGCTTTTGTCTTCAAGATGAACTAAACCTTCGGGGTAGATATTACTTGCAGGGGCAATTCTGCGGGTACTGCTATTTATTATTACCCAGTCAGAGCTTGCCTTTACAAGCGGCTCACCCGCTTCATTTTCCATTAAATATTCACGCTGAAAGCCCACCCTTGAGGGTGCAAGCGGCCAGGTTTTAACAACCACCCTGCTAAACATTTTGGGTTGCTTTAAAACCAAATATTTGGTGCGTACCAAAACCCATAAAAGTTCCTTACCTGCAAGGGCTTCAATACCACAGCCTAAAATATTTGCATGCTCACCCGCCACCACCTGAAACAGGTCTAAAATGGCGCTTGGGTGAAGTCTTTGGTTTTTATCAAAATCAGATGTTCTTAAATCAAATGCTTTTGAAAAAATATTTTGCATAGTAACACTTGCCTTTCGTATATAATTATACCGCCCAAATGTTGAACTGTCAACATTTGGGCGGTAATTAAAATATACTTTTATTCATTCCAAAGATTTTTAGTAAGTTTTTTCTCAAGCCACGATAGGAATTTTTTAACCCTTAAAAGATTAAACAACCTTTCACGCAGGTAATCAATCAAACCGCAAATTATATAAATGGCAATTGCCGAGCCCAAAACGCATAAAACAAGTTTAATTGGACCGAACTTTGAAAAATCCACAAAGATTTTACTTATTATATTGTTGCGTGTTACAGGGTTTTCGTGAATAAGATAAACGCCAAAAGAAACGGGTGCTATAACACCTATTACCTTTGCCCATAAGGGTGCAACCTTAAGTTTTGAGAAAAATGCCACCAGAAATATCGCCGCAAGCAGTATGGTTGGCGATGTATACTTAACCAGAAGATTTTCAATCTTTTGGCTTGGGAAATTAAGATTATGATAATCAACATACAGCTTATAAAGCCAAGTAAGAATTATCATAACAAAGTACATTAAAAGCATAACATATGCTTTTGCTTTTTTGAACAGGTCGGCCTTTTTTATTGCGCCGCCGAAGATGTATATCGACAAAAGCCAAATTGCACTGTACCCGTTATTGGATGCAAAAACATCCCTTTTGGGAATGAGTGGTATTAAACAAAACAGCGCAAATAAAGCCCCGCTCAATGCCAAAAGTTGCTTTTTGGTAAGAGAATTAAGTCCTTTGTTTATTATTGGCAGGAAAAAGAACATACAAAAATAGGCTGTAAAATACCAATATATGCGGTATGATACCGGCAAAAATGCCTTTATAACCTCTTTAACGCCCATATTGGGAAGAATCACTGCACCAACAAGGTTAATAATAACATTATAAAAGGCCACCTGAAGCCAAATATAAAATATATTGGTATACTTGAATTTTGAGTTTACGCCAACATAGCCCGAAATTAAGGCATAACAGTTAACGGCGCAATACGCGGCAATTTCTAAAAACCAGGCCGCCTCATACCTAAAGGACAGCACTGCAGTGTTTTTTAAAATTCCTCCGTGTCCTAAAACGTGCAACACCACTACCATTAGCATTGACACTACCCTAAGTAAATCAATGCCGTAATTTCTTTTGCTTGGCAGGGCCGACACAGTATTGTTTAATGTGCTCAAAATCATATACCCCCTATAAGGTTATTGTATTTTAAGGGTTATCTCATCGCCGTCGGGATTAAAGTACATAGAGCCCTCTTTTTTGCCGCTAAAGGTGCCGCCCTCAAGCACTAAAGAATAGCTTGTACCCTTATAACAAAAATCCAAATGGTTACTGCAAAGGGTCATTGGCACCCTTGCACCCGTCATTGTTAGTGTTGGTGCAAGATTTTTTAGGGTGATGCCGTCAGGGGTAAAGGTGGCTGATTTTTCACCCCAGCAAATTTTTAGGGTTTCATCTTCGCCCGAAACGGTAAAGGGTGTAGCATTTGTATCTAATATCATACCGCCTTTATCGGGCCATACTACTGTATCAACAATGGGCAGATTTTCATAAAGGGCATCCCATGTTTTGCAAGGTGTGTTTAAATAGTGTTCTTTTAAGGTTTCATCAAACTTATAAAGTGCGCGGAGGTACGCCCTTTCGCCCACCCTTATAATGTTGGCCATATAGTTTTTGCAGTTATAATAAATGGACTGCATATTATCGCCGTTGGCCCAGTCGGTAAGGGCACTGCAGGCCGAGGCGGGGGTAACACCGTTGAATTTTGCCTTAAATTCCTCACCCGAATCACACATCTTTTGAATTTTAACATCGGGGTAGTTTTTAAGCATTTCAAGTTGCATTTCAAGGGGTTCTAACACCTTTGCATTGGCAAAACTGTTTTCTTGACCTAAATGTGCATAGGAGGTGTTTAACGATTCGTTTTTAAAGTAGGTGTCAAAATACCATTTAACAATTTCGGGGTTGGAGCCAAACTTCCAAACCGGCTCTAAAGTGCAGCAACCCTTAAAATCGGGGTCGTTTATATATTTGTTTTCATCATAGCAGTGGGCCGGGTCAGAGCCAAGCAGTCGAAATACAGGTACATTAAGGGTATTTTCTTTGGTGCTGGCAGGGGTGAAAATATTTTTCTTACTTGGAAAGTAGGGTGTGTTAAAGTGACCGCCAACCAAAGTGTAGGCGTCGGTTGCTACTTGGTCGCGGCAAATGGCA
>JAFNZJ010000143.1 GCA_017382915.1 Clostridia bacterium
CACGGTGAGAGTGAACTATATTTGCATAGTGTTCACAAAACAAAGTTTCAGATGTGGGGCGAACACAAAGGCGCTCTTCAAGTTTTTCGCTACCGCCGTGGGTAACCCAAGCAACTTCGGGCGCAAAGCCTTCAACGTGGTCCTTTTCTTTTTGAAGCAGGCTTTCGGGTATGAACATAGGCATACAAACATTTTCATGACCTGTTGCCTTAAACATACCGTCAAGAATTTTTTGAATATTTTCCCAAATGGCGTAGCCGTAGGGGCGAATAACCATACAGCCCTTTACACTGGTATATTCAATAAGCTCTGCCTTTTTAACAATATCGGTATACCACTTGGCAAAGTCTTCATCCATAGCGGTTATATCTTTTACCATTTTTTCATTGTTTGCCATTTTTTAAACCTCTTGCTTTTAATATTAAAAATAAATATTTTTTGGGACATAAATAGTCTATTTTAATATTATATAAGATTTTGTCAGTTTTTGCAATAGTTTTGTATATAAATAGATAAAAAAATACCCACAGAATTTTTAATCTGTGGGTAAAAAATTAGTCTTTTAATTTTTGTTCAAGCAAGGATTTGATTACTGCGGGGTCACCGCTACCGCGTAGTTCACGCATACAGGCACCAAAAATGGCCTGTAATGCCTTTTCTTTACCGCCTTTATAATCGGCCACTGCGGCGGGATTAGCCAAAATAGCTTTATCAATTACGCCTGAAATAAAGCCTTCATCAACCTGAACATCAAGTGAGTTTTCTTTAATATAGGCTTCGGGGTCAACACCCTTTTCAATAACGGCGGTAAGCACCTTTTTGCCTATACCACGGTTTATTTTGCCCTCACCCACCTTTTTAATGATGGTGCTTAAAGCCTGAGCAGAAATATTAAGGTCACTAAGCAGTAATGCATTTTTTCTTAAAATACCTGCGCAGTCGGTTAATATCCAAGCGGCAACCTCTTTTTTATTACAACCAAGTGCGGCTGTGTCGTCTAAAAGGTCACAAACCTTGCGCTCAGAAACCAGCATTTCAATCTCTTTTTCAGATATGCCTGCATCGGCATACTCTTTAGCCTTAACATCGGCAGATACCGGCATTTTTGCCTTTATTTCATCCATCCACTCATCGTCAATTACTATTGGCATAAGGTTTGGGTCGGGGAAATAACGGTAGTCGGCCTCGGTCTCCTTATTACGCATGGGGAAGGTCCTGCCCTTGGTATCATCCCAACGGCGGGTTTCCTGTACCAGCACCTCGGTGCCACGTTCCAAAGCGTCAATATGGCGGGCGGTTTCATACTTGATTGCCCTTTCAATGGCGGCCAAGGAGCTCATATTTTTCATTTCGGTACGAACACCAAGCTCGGTTGCGCCCTCAGGTCTAACCGAAAGGTTAACATCGCAACGCATTGCGCCCTCTTCACATTCCGAAATATTGCCAAAACGGAACATTGATTTAAGCATTTCAAGATATGCTAAAACCTCATCAGCGCTATGAAAGTCAGGATGGGTTACAATTTCAATAAGGGGTACGCTTGTGCGGTTAAAATCTACATAAGATACATCCAGCCAGTCATCGTGAACAAGCTTACCGGCATCCTCCTCCATATGGATTTGCTTAATGCCGATTTCACTAACACCATTTTTGGTGGTAACACTGACCTTACCGTTTACACAAATTGGGCTAAAAAGCTGTGTAATTTGGTATGCACAAGGCAGGTCAGGATAATAATAATTCTTTTTATCAAAGGTGGTGTAGCGGTTAATATCACAGCCAAGCATTAAGCCTGCAGTAACGGCAAGCTCAACCACCTTTTTATTCATAACAGGCAACATACCCGGCATACCCGAACAGGCAGGACAAACGCAGTCATTTGGCTCCTTGGGGCTGGAATGACCACCGCAAGAGCAAAAGATTTTAGAGTTTGTAGCAAGCTCAACATGGGTTTCAAGACCTATTGTAACTTCATACTTCATTACTTGCCGCTCCTTTCTGCCGTCAATGCCAGACTAAATAGCATACCTTCATCAAAATGGTTGCCCATAAGCTGAACACCACCGCTTACCAAGGCGGGAATGCCAATAAGGTTTGGTATGGCGGTGAAAAGGCTTTCACCGTAAACCTTTAAAAAGGCATCATTTATACTATATGCATTATAACCTGTACTGCTTAATGCGGGGGTTAAAATAGCATCAAAACTGCCAAATAACTCCTTAACCTTATCATAAACTACACGGCGCACCTTTAAAGATTTATCATAACAATCGGTGTACCTACCTTTTGAAAGGACATCCGAGCCATAAAGCACGGTTGCCTTGGTTAAAAGGTTCATACCCTCGGTGCGGGTATTAACATAAAGTTCATCAATATTATTATAGTTGGGTGTGCGGTAGCCAAACTTAACACCATCATAACGCGAAAGGTTGTTGCAGGTTTCGGCCGACATTAAAATTTGCCAGGCGGCCTGAGCCTCAAAAACGGTTTCAAAAGAAGCGGTTTCAACCACTACACCATTTGCCTTTAAGGCCTCTGCAAAAGCATCAACCTTGGCTTTGGCGGTGTCATCAGCGGCATCAAAAAGTTCTTTAATAACTAAAACCTTGCTACCCTTAACATCTAAATCGGTGTCATAATCATAACTTTCATTTTCAAGGCTGGTGCCATCCTTTGCGTCATGACCTGCAATAACAGACAAAAGCGCAGCGGTGGATTTAACCGTTTTGGCACAAACGCCAACCTGCTCACCCGAACAAGCAGCGGCAATAACACCATAACGTGAAACGGTGCCGTAGGTAGGTTTAATAAAATTAACGCCCGAAATGGCAGCCGCCCTTCTGGGTGCGCCGTTTAAATCAACACAAAGTGCGCCTGCAACTTCATCGTTTGCTACGGCTTCGGCGGCGGCGCCTTTAAGTGTATCATTAGCATCTACACCAAATTCGCCAACCAAATCAAGACCAAATTCGCCAACCTTGGTTTTACCCAAAACGGTATAACCTGCGTTTTCAAGTCTTACTACTGCTTCAGCGCTAAAAAGGGGCTCAAAGCCTTTTAATATTTTTGAACCGGCTGCGGCAGGTGCACCTTTAACGAGCAGGGTATCATCAACCGCAATGTTGCCGTTTTCATTTATTTTGGTAACATAATAACTCATTAAAGACACCTCACTTAACCAGTCGTGGTACCTGCCAACTGTCATCAGAACACTCGGGGGCACCCTTTAAAAGTTCATCACGGGTAAAGGGTTGATTTCTAACATCTTCACGCAAAACATTGGTCATAGGCATTACGTGTACCATAACCTTTGTATCGGTGGTATCAACCTTTTCAAGCACCTTTTCATTTTGCTCCATTGCCTTAAAAATGTTTTGCATCACTGTCTGCTCATCATCAGTTAAGGCAAGTTCATTAAGGTCAAGTAAACCCTTTAATTTTTCGCTTGTCATAAGGCAAAACTCCTTATTCTCTTATAGAAATATTTGCTTCAAGCAGCTGCTGCTCGGTAACCTCACTGGGGGCGCCCAAAAGCAGGTCTTGTGCGTTGCCGTTTAAGGGGAATGCAATAACATCGCGGATAGTATCCTCATCGGCAAGAAGCATAATCATACGGTCAATACCGGGTGCCATACCTGCGTGGGGCGGTGCGCCGTACTGGAATGCGGTATAAAGTGCGCTAAAGCGTTTTTCAAGCTCCTCTTCACTGTAACCTGCAATTTCAAATGCTTTTTTCATAACATCTGTGCTATGGTTTCTAACTGCACCTGATGCAAGCTCAATACCATTACAAACAAGGTCATACTGATAGGCCAAAACTTCGGTAGGCTCTTTTTCCTCTAAAGCCTTGAGGCCGCCCTGTGGCATTGAGAAGGGGTTATGGGTAAAGATTACCTTACCTGTGCTTTCATCAATTTCATACATTGGGAAATCAACAACAAAGCAGAATTCAAAGGAATCTTTATTGATTATATCAAGATTTTCACCAAGCCAGGTACGGATTTGACCTGCTTCACGGTCAACAACATTTTTACCGTCACAAATAAAGAATACGGTTTCACCCTCTTTAATGCCGCTAAGTTCGGTAATTTCGGCCTTTTGGTCATCGGTTAAGAATTTGGCAATGGGGCCTTTAAATTCGCTACCGCTTAGGGTTAAATAGCCAAGACCTTTCATACCAATGCTCATAGCAAAGGAAAGTGAATTTTCAAAGAATTTTTTAGACTGACCCTGACAGTCGGCAACTATACCCCTTACAGGCTTGCGCTTAAATAGGGGGAAATCAACCTTGCTGAAGAATTCGGTAAGGTCAATAATTTCAAGAGGGTTGCGAAGGTCAGGCTTATCAGAGCCGTACTTCATCATAGCGTCTGCATAGGTTATGCGCTTAAAAGGTGCGGGTGATATTTTTTTATCGCTAAAGGTTTTAAAGGTGTCATAAATAACCTCTTCGCAAACATTTAAAACATCTTCTTGAGTTGCAAAGGCCATTTCAAAGTCAAGCTGATAAAATTCACCGGGTGAACGGTCTTGGCGGGCATCCTCATCCCTAAAGCAGGGGGCTACCTGATAGTAACGGTCAAAGCCCGAAACCATAAGCAGCTGTTTAAACTGCTGTGGTGCCTGTGGCAGGGCATAGAATTTGCCCTTATGCTTACGGCTGGGTACCAAGAAGTCACGCGCACCTTCGGGTGAAGATGCAGTTAAAATTGGGGTTTGAATATCAAGGAAGTTCCTTTCATCCATAAGCTTACGCATATGGCTTATAACCTTTGAACGAAGGATAATATTATTATGAATTGCGGGGTTTCTTAAATCTAAATATCTGTACTTAAGGCGAACATCCTCGCGGGTGGTTTTGGAATCATTAACATCAAAGGGTAACATATTGTGGCATTTGCCAAGCAGTTCAAGCTCACTTACAATAAGCTCCACCTTACCGGTGTCAAGCTTTTCATTTACCGTTTCAGCATCACGAAGGGCAACCTCACCCGTTACAGAAATAACGGTTTCACGGTTTACACCCTCTAAAAGGGCTTCATTATGGATAACAATTTGTGTAACACCTGTGTAGTCACGCAGGTGGGCAAAAATAACACCGCCATGGTCACGAATAGAATCCACCCAGCCGGCAAGCTGAACGGTAGAGCCTACATGCTCTTGCCTTAAATCGTTACAAAATTTAGTTCTGTACATATTTTAAAAACCTCCAAAGTAATTTTACAAAATAAAAAGCCCCGGGAATATATTTAATATTCCCGGGACGAGTAAATAAATTTAACCCGCGGTGCCACCCGTATTGGTATGATAACATACCCACTTTAGGTATTAAGTTTTATTAAAACCGCTTGAAGTGTTCCCTAACCTACTACTAACCTTAATGCGCTTTCAGTCGGTGACGCATATTCCCTGCAAGGCTTTCCAAAAAGGCAGAGTCTTCAAAAAATATTATACTCAAAAATTATAAATTGTCAAGTGCTTTAACAAAATTTTAAATGGTTATATATTACCAAAACCCGAAAGGAAGGTACGAGTACGCTCATTTTTTGAGTTAAGCAAAACCTCTTCGGGGGTGCCCTCCTCCACAATAACACCATCGGCCATAAAAATGACCTTATCTGCCACCTCTTTGGCAAATTCAATTTCATGTGTAACAACTATCATTGTGGTGTCTTTATTTTTAAGCTCCTTTATAACCTTTAAAACCTCACCTGTAAGCTCAGGGTCAAGGGCGCTGGTGGGCTCATCAAAGCAAAGAATATCGGGGCTAAGCGCCAAAGCGCGGGCAATGGCTACGCGCTGCTGCTGACCGCCCGAAAGCTGGCAGGGGTAATAATCTACCCTGTCACTAAGACCAACATGCTTTAAAATATCCAAAGCATTTTGATTTATTTCTTCATCGGTACCCTTTTTAAGAAGTTTGGGGGCTAGGGTTACGTTTTCAAGCACGTTATACTGCGGAAACAGATTAAACTGCTGAAAAACAAGGCCAAAGTGCAAACGATTTAGGCGCTTTTCCTCATCGGTATATTCTTTATGTTCATCACTGAAAATGGTCTTGCCGTTTACGGTAATACTGCCCTTTTCAGGTGTTTCAAGAAAGTTAAGGCAACGAAGCAGTGTGGTTTTACCGCTACCCGATGAACCTATTATTGCCAAAACCTCGCCTTGATTTAGTGAAAAATCTATACCCTTTAAAACCTCAAGCTCTCCAAAGTTTTTATTTATATTTTTAACCTCTAATATTGGCATAACATCACCCTACCCTTTATAATAGTCAAGCTTCTTTTCAAAAAATCCGAAAAGAAGTGTGAGTATGCCAACAAATGCCAAATAGAATACAGCGGTATAGAAAAGGGGCCACATAAGACCATAGCCTGCAAAGTTTTGCGCCGCTTGGATAACCTCAACTATCATTATAACCCTTGCCAAAGCGGTATCTTTAACCAAGGTTATAACCTCATTTGACATAGGTGCTAATATTCTTTTAACCACCTGCATCAAGATTATTTTAAAGAAAACCTGCTTTTTGGTCATACCTAAAACCTGACCTGCTTCATACTGACCGCGAGGTATACTTTCAATGCCGCCCCTATATATCTCTGAAAAATAGCAGGCATAGTTTATTACAAATGCCGCTACAACAGAAGCAAAACGCGAAAGTACCGGCGTTCCAAATAAAAAGCCCGGTACATAAAAGAATATTATTACCTGAAGCATTAACGGAACACCGCGTATAATCCAAACAAAGGTTTTAACTACATATGCCAAGGGTTTGAATTTTGACATTGAGCCAAAAGAAATCACCAAACCTAAAGGAAGCGCTAACACAAGTGTTAGCGCAAATATAAGGCAGGTGTACTCAAGCCCCTCAAGAAGGCTTAATGTTACTTCCCAAAATCCCATTATTATTTTCCTTTAATTACAGTTTAAAATTATTCGATGGTTTCACTAACCTTAAGAACATTTTCAAAGCCATATTTCTTTGCAAGTTCCATAAGCTTACCATTTGCTTCAAGGGTTTTAATTGCTTCATTAACCTTTGCGGTTAAGTCGCTGCCCTTTTTAAAGCCTACTGCATAAATTTCAGACTCAAGCTCAATTGCCTCAACAATTGCAAGGTCTTCATAGTCACCCTTGCCGCAAATGTTTTGAGCTAAAAGAATATCAACTACAATAAAATCAACTGCGCCGGACTTAACCTCAGTAAAGGTGTTGATTTGTGCGGTTGCTGCAAAAATGTTATCCTTATCGGTAACGCTTTCTGCATAAGATGCACCTGCACTACCTGCCTCAACAGCAGCCTTTTTGCCCTTAAGGTCGGCTTCAGATTTATAAGAAGCAAGGTTGTCTTTTTTAACAACTACGCATTGCTGATTAAGCATATAACCGTATGAAAAATCAACCAAGTCACTTCTCTTTACGCCATCATCGCTGGAGTTAGCGGTAAAGCCATTCCAAATACAGTCAATTGCGCCTGAGTTAAGCTCATTATATTTCTGGCCCCAGTCAATAATCTGGAACTCGGCCTCCATTCCAATAAGCTTTGCAACCTCTTGAGCAAATTCGGTTTCAAAGCCGGTCCAGGTGCCGTCTTCATTTTGCTCGTTCATGTTTTCAAAGATTGTAACGCCGCAAACCAATTTGTTGTCAGCGCTTTCGCCACAACCAACAAAGCAAAGCATCATCATAATCATTGCAAGAACAAGTGCTAATATTTTTTTCATAAATAAAACCTCCGATTCAATGTTTTAGCGTTTTACCACGCTAAAGTGATATTATATTACCACACCCCCACCCCTTT
Organism: Clostridia bacterium; assembly: GCA_017382915.1. GTDB lineage: Bacteria > Bacillota > Clostridia > Oscillospirales > Acutalibacteraceae > UMGS1279. Next base: position 7,805 of record JAFNZJ010000143.1, read on the forward strand.
GTCAACCCCTTTTTATAAAAAAACAAAATAAAAAACTTAACAATTTGTACTTTATTTTTTTTGAGAAGTTTGATATAATGTATTATGTATTACTATTTATATAAATAGTGCTAATTTTATTCCTACCGAAAGGAAGCGTATTATGGGATTTTTAGAAAAGCTTTTTGGCAATTACAGTGCCAAAGAAATTAAAAGAATAATTCCTTTACAAAACAAGGTTTTAGAGCTTGAGGATGAATATAAAAAGCTTACCGACGCCCAGCTTAAAGCAAAGACTGCTGAATTCAAAGAAAGGCTTGCAGGGGTGGAATCGTTAGATGACATTTTGCCCGAAGCCTTTGCCGTATGTCGTGAGGCCAGTGACCGTGTGCTTGGTATGCGCCACTTCCCCGTACAGATTCTTGGCGGTATTATTCTGCACCAGGGCAGAATTAGTGAAATGAAAACCGGTGAGGGTAAAACCTTGGTTGCTACCCTACCCGCATACCTTAATGCGCTTACCGGCAAGGGCGTGCATATTGTAACGGTTAACGACTACCTTGCAAAGCGTGACTCTGAATGGATGGGCAAGCTTTACGGCTTTTTAGGTCTTAAGGTTGGTCTTATTATTCACGGTATGACAAATGAAGAGAAAAAGCAGGCCTACGCAGCCGATATTACCTACTGCACCAACAATGAGCTTGGCTTTGATTACCTTAGGGATAATATGGTAATTTACAAAGAGCGCCGTGTTCAGCGCGGTCACAACTTCGCCATAGTGGATGAGGTTGACTCTATTTTAATTGATGAGGCGCGTACCCCCCTTATTATTTCGGGTAAGGGTGATGCCTCCACCGATTTATATGCCGCCGCAAACCGCTTTGCCAAGACCCTTAAAATGATAAAGGTTGTTGAAACCGATGAAAAGCAAAGCGATGAGGAAAGGGCATATAATGGTGACTATGTTGTTGATGAAAAGGCTAAAACCGCCACCCTCACCCCCGATGGTGTTAAAAAGGCAGAGCAGGCCTTTAAAATTGACAACCTTACCGATGCAGAAAATATGACACTTGCCCACCACATCAATCAGGCCATTAAGGCACACGGTGTTATGAAGCGTGATGTTGATTATGTAGTAAAAGACGGCGAGGTTATTATAGTTGATGAATTTACCGGCCGCCTTATGTTTGGCCGCCGCTATAATGAAGGTCTTCACCAAGCTATTGAGGCTAAAGAAGGGGTTAAAATTGCACACGAGTCAAAAACCCTTGCAACCATTACCTTTCAAAACTTCTTTAGACTTTATTCAAAGCTTTCGGGTATGACCGGTACCGCCCTTACCGAGGATGCCGAGTTTAGAGAAATTTATAGACTTGATGTTGTAGAAATACCCACCAATAAGCCTGTTATCCGTGATGACCAAAATGATGTTATTTATAAAACCGAAAGGGCAAAATTTGCAGCGGTTGTTGAAAAGATTAAAACCTGCCACCAAAAGGGTCAGCCTGTTTTGGTTGGTACTGTTACCATTGAAAAATCAGAACTGCTTAGCAGTATTTTGAAAAAAAGCGGTATCCCCCACAATGTGCTTAACGCAAAGCACCACGAAAAGGAAGCCGAAATTATAGCCCAGGCAGGTAAGCTTGGTGCCGTTACCATTGCCACAAATATGGCGGGTCGTGGTACCGATATTATGCTGGGCGGTAATGCCGAATATTTAGCCCGTAATGAGCTTAAAAAGGAAGGCTACAGTGAAGAAATCATTGCCGAAGCAACCGGCTTTGCCGACACCGATAATAAAGATGTTTTAGCCGCAAGGGAAAAATTTGCCGCAGACCTTAAGGCATTTAAGGCCGAAATTGCCCCCGAAGCCGATAAGGTGCGTGCCGCAGGCGGTCTATGTATTATTGGTACCGAACGTCACGAGTCGCGCCGTATTGATAATCAGCTGCGCGGTCGTGCAGGTCGTCAGGGTGACCCCGGTGAGACCAGATTTTATGTTTCACTTGAAGATGACTTAATGCGTCTGTTTGGCGGTGATAGAGTAAGCTCAATTATGGATATGCTGCGCGTGGATGAAAATATGCCGCTTGAAAACAAAATGCTTTCAAACTCAATTGAAGGCGCCCAAGGCAGGGTGGAATCACGCAATTTTGCTATTCGTAAAAATGTTTTGGAATATGACGATGTTATGACCAAACAGCGTGAGCTTATTTACACCCAGCGTAATC
>JAFNZJ010000144.1 GCA_017382915.1 Clostridia bacterium
ACTATGAAGACATTCTGGGCTCATCATATAAAAGCTTTTCAATGGCAAACTGCAAAGTATTTGTATTTATATTATTGGTGTTTGCCAAAATGGCGGTATCAACCTTTTCAGAGTTTAAATTTACGGTAAAATCGGCGGGGGAGGTAATTATAACCGAAATTACCGCCGATAAAGCAAAAATACCCATTGCATATTTAAAACTGCCCTCAAGTGCGCCGCGCGGCATTATTACCCATAAAGCGGCGGTTATTATTGACACCGCCGAAAGGGTTTTTATAACAGATAAAATAAAATCCATATATTCACCCCGCTTTAATTGTTACGGTCAAGGCAATTATAAAAATTAGGGCGGTAAACGATACTGCGCCCAAAAGTATTGCCAGACAAAAATCAATATATCTAAAAAGGGGTGCGGTTTTATTTAGGTTTAAAATTTCGGCTGTGCCACCTAAAATCCACATTGAAATGCGCCATAAGGCAAGCTCGGTAATAATTGGCAGTCCAATAAGCAAAACTGCGGCGGCACCGTATATACCCACCCCTGAACGAAGCAGGGTAAGGCAACCGCGTGCGGTGTTTAGCGTTTCGGCAATGGCAGGTCCCATAACGGGTATGGTACTGCTAAGCACCGCCTTGGATGTGCGTATGCCAAGGGTGTCGCTTGCATTTGTAACGGCTGTTTGAACCGACAGTATACCCGAAAAAATTGCAACGGCAATTCCCATTGACCAAAGTGAAGTTTTTTTAATAAATTCTGATATTCTGCCTGCAATGGGAATGGGGGATAGGGTGCCGCAAATACCAAGGCACATACTTGCCCCCGAAATAGGAATAAAAAGGTATGATATAAACCAAGAAATAATTTCGGTGCCGGCAAGCAAAAGTGCCGAAAAGCCACCTGCCGATGCGGTATATCCGCCCGACATAGAAATACCCGCGTATATAGGCACAAAACTAATCATAAAGCTTGTTATGGCTTTTACCGCCTGCTGTACGGCAGAAATAAGGTTGAATATTGGGCAAAGCAGGGTAAGACTGCCTAAAAAACATACAAACACAGTAATAAAACTGCTTGCCGAATTGTTAGCAAAGCCTTCAACCGCCGAAAATATAATTAAAATACCCATAACAGAAAGTGTGACCTTTAAGGGGGCAGTGGCACCCGATTTTAAAAAGTCAAAAATAACCTCTAAAATATTCTTACTGCCGCCGCTAAAAATAGTATCGGTATGCATAATATCAATACCAAGGTCGTTAAGCAAATCGGCCGTTTGGTTTGGTAAAAAATCATCAAGCTTATCGGCACCGCTGGTTTTATATTGCTCAATATATAAATCGTTTTTATAGTCGGCATCGCTTTCTTCGGCCGAGACCGAAAAAGAAAAAATAAAACCAAAAATAAGGGTGAAAATTATAAACTTTTTCATAACAAATTTATTCCTGTATTTAAAATTTCCTCAATAAGTGGCAGCGATAAAATAAATACTGCAGTTTTGCCTGCAAGCTCCACCTTGCTTGCCAGTGAGCTTTGTCCAAAATCGGTGCAAAGCTCTGCCCCAAATTTTGTAATCAGGCAAATGCCCATAGCCTTTAAAATATAGGCGGTAAGGCTGTTGCTTATACCGTATGAATTAAGGCGGTCTAAAATTTTTAAAAGGGGGGTGTAAAGCTCCACAGCCAAATAAATTAAAACCGCCGCCCCAGCCGTTACGGTGGCAATTAAAGAATATTCAGGCTTTATTTGTCTTAAAAAAACAACCAATATTAATGCGGTAAGACAAAAAATAATTATTTTAATCATTTTACAGTCCAAACAGGTCTTTAATGGTGTCAAACAGGTCGGCAATAACCTCCACCACCATAAATAAAACCACAACTACACCCGCAAGGGTAGTAAGCATTGCCTGGTCCTCACGACCCGAGCGTATTAAAAGCTGATTAAGAACTGCAACTATAATGCCAATGGCGGCAATTTTAAAAATAAAATCTATATCCATTTTTGGTTTTCCTTTAAATTATTAAAATAAATAAAACTGCGGCAAGTGACGCCGATAACCCACCCGACAAACGACTTTTTACTGTGTAGGCGGCTTCATGCTTTTTAAGGATGCTATCAAACTGTGCTATGTAAAAATCGCAGTGGTTAAGCTGACCTTCGGTATCACTTTTGCCTATATTAAAAACAAAGGCATCTATTAAATTTATTTCATCCTGATTTAGGCGAATATCAATATTATATTTAAGTATTTTCTTTAAATCTTGCCCATTTTTAAAGGATTTTAAAACAACTGAAAAAGCATTTTTATTAAACCTTGCATCGTTTAAGGCAAGGGTAAAAATTTCATCACGCTCTCTTGCGAAAAAGCGAATTTGCTCTTTAACAAAGGCAATAAATTCCATAAAGGTGGCAAAAAATTCTTTGCGCCGTTTTATAAGGCTTTTATATTCTGCGCCAAGCAAAACAGGTATTAGTGATATAAGCAGTACCCCCGCCGTTCTCATAACATCACCGCCTGTTTTTGGGTAATAAATTCATCTGCACTGTGTACTGAATATTTAAACCCTTTATGGCAAAGCACAACAGTTTTTATTGCACCTGAATTTAAAAGGGCTTTAGCGGTGTCGCGCCGTTTTAGTTCTTCGGCAGTTCCTGCGTGGACCGATGTTATAACCGTAACCCCCGAATTAAAGCTTTGCATAGCGGCCAAAACTTCCCCGTTATTGCCAAGCTCATCAAAAACAATTACATCGGGGTATAGGGTGCGTAGTGCAATTTCAATTCCCTTACCCTTTGGCACACCCGAAATTATGTCGGTGGTGCTGCCAATATCGGCCGATGGCACCCCCCTTGAAACGGCGGCAATTTCACCGCGGCTATCCACAATAGCCACCTTTAAGCAATGCCCCATTACACCGCTTGCAAGCTGGTGTGCAATATCACGCAGTAGGGTTGTTTTGCCTGTCCCCGGTCCGCCGCAAATTAAAATACCGCCACCGTCAAAGGACTTAATTATTTCATCGGCACAGTGGGGTACCTCTTTAGCGATTCTAAGATTTATTGATGAAATATCCTTGATTGTTTCAATATTACCACCCCGAAGCACAACCCTGCCGCAAACGCCCGCCCTGTGTCCGCCGTTTAGGCTTATGTACCCTTCACAAAGCTCTTCATTATGCGAATAAACCGAATGCCTGCAAAGGTTTAAAAAGACCGTTTCAAGGGCGCCTACAGTTACCGTTAGACAGTTTTTGCGGGGTAGCATACAGGTGCCGCCTTGATGCACAAAAAACTGACTGCCCATAACGGTAAGCGAAAGCGGTCTGCCCGCCCTTAGCCTTATTTCTTCGGTTTTTATTTTGATTTGGGGCGGTAGATTTTTAAGTGGGTTTTTTAGTTCACTTGGCAGGTAGTCAAGCAGGTCATCAAATCTTTTAGTTAACAATTCCTTGTCCATTTTTATACTCCCTTTAAGCGTTTTACTAAAATGTATGCAGGGGGAGTTTATAATATGCAAAAAACAAAACCACCCTACCGCCCATATTGGGCGGTAGGGTGGTTTAAAAGTGAGGCAGAGATTATTTTCCTATTTTTTTAAGTTCATATTTTATATCGCACATTTTTGCCACCTCGGGGGAGTGGCTTACAATAATTACACAT
>JAFNZJ010000145.1 GCA_017382915.1 Clostridia bacterium
CCTCACCTCTTTGTGATTTCATTGTAAACGCTATCATATTCTATTTCAAGTATTGACAATCCTAATTTTTCTGTTTTTGAACATTTTTCATAAATCTTTATGAAAATGTTTTCATAAAGATAAAAGACCTCACTTTTGTGAGGTCTTTTTAATACCTTATGTAGGCTGGTATTTATTGGTTGTAGGGTCACTTTTATATTTTGCGCTTTATAATGTTGAAAACTTTAAAAGACTGCAAATTTTTATTATAGTAACCCAAATTGTCGCAATGGCGACATATATAATTTTTCCAACCAGACAGGATTTAAGACCAACCGAATTTGCAAGGGATAATTTTTTAACCGACTGCGTTGGCTTTTTATATTCTTTTGATACAAATACGGGTGTTTGCCCATCACTGCACTGCGCCTACTCAATTGGCATAGCATCGGTCTGGTTTAAAGAAAAATCAGCATCCGTTTCACTCAAGGTATTCATTTTAATATTTGTTGTTTTGGTTTGCCTTTCAACAATGTTTATAAAACAACACTCGGCGGTGGATTTTTTTGCATCACTGCCCGTCTGCCTGCTGGCCGAGGTCATTGCCTGTGGTAGTTATTGGAAGGGTAAAATAAAGTCTTAATGTTTTAAATTTTAAGTACCAAATCCCCCGTCAATTTGATTTGCATTTTGGCGGGGGATTATTGTATAGTTTTGATTGTTTTGTACCCGCCTGCGCTTTTTGTTGAAGTTTGACCAATTTTGTGCATAGTAAATAAAAAATTTGTTGGTATATGGCACATATTTCATATAGATTTTATTTAGGTAATATGTTATAATGTTAATAACTGAAAATATGCGGTTTTGTAGACTGCCGCTGTTTTTGTTAAAATTTTAACTATCCGAGGAGGATTATTATGGATGAGAAAAAATCCCTTCCCTTCAATGGTACCCCCGAGCAGGAAAAGCAGCTGCTTCAGGTTATCAATGAGGGTAAGACCGAAAAAGGTGCTTTGATGGCAATAATGCAAAAAGCACAGGATATTTACGGTTATCTGCCAATTGAGGTTCAAACCATCATTGCCAGAGAGCTGGGTATCCCCCTTCAAGAGGTTTACGGCGTAGCTACCTTCTATGCACAGTTCTCGCTGTATCCAAAGGGTGAGTATAAAATTTCTGTTTGTCTTGGTACTGCCTGCTACGTTAAGGGCGCAGGTGATATTTATGATAAACTTCAAGAAAAGCTTGGCATTGCCGGTGGTGAGTGCACCCCCGACGGTAAGTTTTCACTTGAAGCCTGCCGCTGCATAGGCGCATGCGGTCTTGCACCTGTTCTTACCGTAAATGAAGATGTTTACGGCAGACTTACCAAGGATGATGTAGAGGGCATTTTGGCAAAGTATTAAGCCTATGATGACCGAACTTTCTCTTAATATTCTTGATGTTGCAGAAAACTCTGTAAAGGCGGGCGCACCGCTTACCAAAATTGTGGTTAAGGCAAACACCAATGAAAACCTTTTAACCATAACTATTGATGATAACGGCTGCGGTATGAGTGAGGAGCAGGTAAAAAAAGTTACCGACCCATTTTACACCACCCGCACAACCCGCAAGGTTGGTCTTGGGGTGCCCTTTTTTAAAGAGGCGGCTGAGGCCACAGGCGGCAGCTTTTTAATTGTTTCAAAGCAGGGGGTAGGCACCACCGTTACAGCAAGCTTTGTGCTAAACCACATTGACCGTATGCCAATGGGTGATTTAACGGCAACCATGCACACCCTTATAACCATGCATGAAGAAAAGGATTTTATTTTTACATATACAGTTAATGATAATTCCTTTACCCTTGACACCAGGCAGCTTAAAGAAATTTTGGGTGAAATATCCTTTAAAGAGTTTGAGGTTAGCAACTACATTAAAGATTATTTAAAGGAAAACATAACATCCGTTACAGGAGAAGTTATTATATAATTCAGGAGGTATTTTACGATGAAAACGCTTGAAGAACTTAAAGCAATACGCGATAAAATGAAAAATCAAGTAGGCATTCGCAGTGAAGAAGAAAACACCACCCGCGTTGTGGTTGGTATGGCTACCTGCGGTATTGCAGCCGGCGCACGCCCTGTTTTGACTGCTTTTTCTGATTTAGTTCAGGAAAAAGGTCTTGGCAATGTTGCAGTAACCCAAACAGGTTGCATTGGTCTTTGCATGTATGAGCCTATTGTTGAGGTTATGGAGCCCGGTAAGGACAAAGTAACCTATGTTAAAATGGATGCCGAAAAGGCTGCTGAGGTTGTTGAGCAGCACCTTATTGGCGGTAAAGTAGTTACCAAATACACTATTCAAAAATAAGGGAGGAAATTATAGATGTATCGTTCACACGTTCTGGTTTGCGGTGGTACAGGCTGTACATCCTCCGGAAGCCAAGCTATTATTGATGCGCTTGAAAGCGAAATCAAGAAAAATGGCCTTGAAACCGAAGTTCAGGTTGTTAAAACCGGTTGCTTTGGTCTTTGTGCATTAGGCCCAATTATGATTGTATACCCCGAAGGCACCTTCTACTCAATGGTTAAGGAAGATGATATTGCTGAAATCGTTTCAGAGCATCTTTTAAAGGGTAGAATTGTTAGCCGTTTGGTATATGATGAAACGGTTGTTGAAGACGGTATTAAATCTCTTAATGAGACCGACTTCTATAAAAAGCAGCACCGTATAGCGCTTCGTAACTGCGGTGTTATCAACCCCGAAGCCATTGATGAGTACATAGGCTGTGACGGTTATGAGGCACTTGGTAAGGTTGTTACCACCATGACCCCTGATGAGGTTATTGAGACCATTTTAGACAGCGGTCTTCGTGGTCGTGGCGGCGGTGGATTCCCCACCGGCCTTAAATGGAAGCTTGCCAAGGGCAACGATGCTGACCAAAAATATGTTTGCTGTAACGCTGACGAAGGTGACCCCGGTGCATTTATGGACCGTTCAATTCTTGAGGGTGACCCCCACGTTGTATTAGAGGCTATGGCCATTGCAGGTTATGCCATTGGCGCAACCCAGGGTTACATTTATATCCGTGCTGAGTACCCAATCGCCGTTGACAGACTTAATGTTGCTATTAAGCAGGCTAGGGAATACGGCCTTTTAGGTAAAAACATTTTCGGCACAGACTTCTGCTTTGATATTGAGCTTCGCCTTGGTGCAGGCGCATTCGTTTGCGGTGAGGAAACTGCTCTTATGACCTCTATTGAAGGTCACCGCGGTGAGCCCAGACCCCGTCCTCCCTTCCCGGCAGTTAAGGGTCTTTTTGGCAAACCCACCATTTTAAACAACGTTGAAACCTATGCTAACATCCCCCGTATAATCCTTCTTGGTGCTGATTGGTTTAAATCAATGGGTACCGAAAAATCAAAGGGTACCAAAGTATTTGCACTTGGCGGTAAAATCAAAAATACCGGTCTTGTTGAAATTCCTATGGGTACCACCCTTCGTGAGGTTGTTGAGGAAATCGGTGGCGGTATTCCTAACGGCAAAAAGTTCAAGGCTGCACAGACCGGCGGTCCTTCCGGCGGTTGTATCCCTGCAGAGCATATTGACATTCCCATTGACTATGACAACCTTATTTCCATCGGCTCAATGATGGGTTCGGGCGGTCTTATTGTTATGGACGAAGACACCTGTATGGTTGATATTGCTAAGTTCTTCCTTGAGTTTACCGTTGATGAATCCTGCGGTAAATGTACCCCCTGCCGTATTGGTACCAAGCGTCTGCTTGAAATGCTTGATAAAATTACCAAGGGTCAGGCCACTTTGGAAGATATTGATAAGATGGAGGAGCTTTGCTACTACATTAAAGACAATTCACTTTGCGGACTTGGTCAGACTGCTCCCAACCCTGTTCTTTCAACCCTTAAGTTCTTCCGCGATGAGTATGTAGCTCACGTTGTTGATAAAAAGTGCCCCGCCGGCGTATGTAAGGATTTACTTTCATACAGCATCATTAAAGATAAGTGCTTTGGTTGCGGTATGTGTGCTAAGGCTTGTCCTGCAGGCGCAATCACCAAAACCGATTACGTTGCCCCCGGCAAAAAGCTGCCCGCCTATGAAATTGACGCTTCTAAGTGCGTTAAGTGTGGCGCTTGTGTTGGCACCTGTAAGTTTAAGGCTATTGTTAAGGAATAAGAAGGGAGTGTGCCTATAATGAATATGGTAAATATTAAAATTAACGGTATGCCCCTGAGCGTACCTGCAGGAACCACCATTTTGGAAGCCGCAAGGGAGTTTGGTATTGAAATTCCTACCCTTTGCCATATGAAGGACCTTAATGAAATCGGCGCTTGCCGTATTTGCGTTGTTGAGGTTAAGGGCGCCCGTTCATTGGTTGCATCCTGCGTATACCCCGTTAATGAGGGTATGGAGGTATTTACAAATACCCCCCGCGTGCTTAATGCCCGCAAAAAGACTTTAGAGCTTATTCTTTCCACCCACGACCGCAAGTGTCTTTCTTGCTCACGCAGTGGTAAGTGTGAACTTCAAACCCTTTGCCATGAGCTTGGTGTTGAGGATGAGGGCAAGTATGACGGCGACCGCAAGGTTTATACCCTTGATACCAGCGCCGCACATATGGTACGCGATAATAACAAATGTATTCTTTGCCGTCGCTGTGTTGCAGCCTGCCGTCAGCAGTTTGTTGGCGTTATTGGCCCCAACAACCGTGGCTTTGAAACCACCATCGGCTGTGCATTTGAAAAGGATTTGGCTGAAACTGCTTGTATCCACTGCGGTCAGTGTATTGTAAGCTGCCCCACCGGTGCCCTTGCAGAGCGTGATGATACCGATAAGGTATTTGCCGCATTGGCCGACCCCGAAAAGCATGTTATCGTTCAAACTGCACCTTCAATCCGTGCAACCCTTGGTGAATGCTTTGATATGCCTGTTGGCACCAATGTTGAGGGCAAAATGGTTGCCGCTCTTCGTCGCCTTGGCTTTGATAAGGTATTTGACACCGACTTTGCAGCCGACCTTACCATTATGGAGGAGGCTAATGAGTTTGTTGACCGCGTTAAAAATGGCGGCAAGCTTCCCCTTATCACATCTTGCTCACCCGGTTGGGTTAAGTTCTGTGAAATGTACCACCCCGATTTGTTAGAGAATGTTTCAAGCTGTAAATCTCCTCAACAAATGTTTGGTGCAGTTATTAAAACCTGGTATGCCGAAGTTAACGGCATTGACCCCAAAAACATCGTTTCGGTATCGGTTATGCCCTGTACCGCTAAAAAGTTTGAAATTGACCGTGATGACCAGTCTGCAGCAGGTGTTCCCGATGTTGATATTTCTATCACCACCCGTGAGCTTGCCCGTATGATTGAAAAGGCTTCTATCAAGTTTACCAAGCTTCCTGATGAGCAGTTTGATAATCCCCTTGGTGAGTCTACCGGCGCCAGCGTTATCTTTGGTGCTACCGGCGGCGTTATGGAGGCAGCCCTTCGTACCGCAGTTGAAACCATCACAGGTAAAGAGCTTGAGGATGTTAACTTTGCAGCCGTTCGCGGTACCGCACCTATTAAGGAGGCTACCTTAAATGTAGGCGGTATGGATGTTAAGGTTGCTGTTGCCAGCGGTGCTTCTGCTGCACATGCACTTCTTACCCGCGTTAAAAACGGTGAGCAGTTCCACTTCATTGAAATCATGGGTTGTCCCGGCGGCTGTGTAAACGGCGGCGGTCAGCCTCATCAGCCTGCTTCTGTTCGTAGCTTTGAGGACCTTAAGGCTCTTCGTGCAGCAGCCCTTTATAATGATGATGCTTCAAAGGGTATTCGCAAATCACACGAAAATCCCATGATTAAGAAAATCTACGCTGAGTATTTTGAAAAACCCGGTAGCCATAAGGCTCACGAAATTCTTCATACCTCATATGTAGACCGTTCAAAAGATTATGCAAAATAATCTGGAATAATTAAAACCCCCAACCAAACGGTTGGGGGTTTTGTTATACAAACTTCAATTATTCAGGCTTATAAAGCTTTGCAAGACCGCCTTCAGATGTTTCGCGGTAGCTGTGTGATAGGTCCTTGCCGGTTTGGTACATTGTTTCAACCACCAAATCAAAGGAAATTTTTCTGCTGCCCGATAAAAAGTTAGCCAGGCTAAGTGCGTTTATTGCGCGCATAGCGGCAACGGCATTGCGTTCAATACAGGGTATTTGAACAAGTCCGCAAACGGGGTCGCAGGTAAGACCCAAATGGTGTTCAAGGGCAATTTCGGCGGCATATTCAATTTGGTCAATGCCCATACCGTACAGCTCTGCCAAGGCGGCTGCCGCCATTGAGCAGGCAGTGCCAACTTCAGCCTGACAGCCACATTCAGCACCGCTTATGGATGCGTTTGTTCTAACCAAATTGCCTATAAGACCTGCAACGGCCAAAGCCCTTATAATATCATCTTCACTTAAG
>JAFNZJ010000018.1 GCA_017382915.1 Clostridia bacterium
ACCTAGCTCAAAGATAAGAACAACAAGTGATATTGTGAGACAGGTCTCACAGTGATATTTTGCCTAACGGCAAAGTGATATTGAAACTTTTTAGTTTCAGTGATATTATATTCGCCTCCAAAACTGTCCGAAGGACAATATTACGATGCGAAGCATCATATCACTGCGAAGCAATATCACTCGCCGCAAGGCGAATATAACTGAGGCACACTTCCTTACGGAGTGTGCCTCTAAAGGGTGTTTTTTACTAATAGGTAAAGTACTTATAAAATTTAGGGTAGGCGCTTAAAAACTGTGCCAAAGTGGTTCGTGTGTTAGAGCCGGGGTCGTTTATGGTAAAGCCGCCTGTACTAAGGGTGGCGGCACCGTTATAGCCCGTTATTACCACCCAGTGCTGTGCGCCGCTTGATTTTTTGGCACCAAAAAGCACCGCCTTGCCGCTTTTTAACTGATTATAAATCTTTTCAAGGTAGCCTGCGCTACTTGTTACGGCTTTATAATGGCTTGGCCAATAAACACTGCCGGATGCGGTGTATTTTAGCTTTTTGGTCATAGCATTTGGGTAAATGGTACTGCCTGTACGGTGCGATTCCACCATAGCAATGGCGGTGGTGGCACAACCAATATCAGCCATTGTTTTACCCGATGAGCCTATTTTAACATTTGCCCAGCGACTGTCGGTCTGCTTAAAGCTTGGCACTTTAAGGGCGATTTTTGAGTAACCGCCGGTAGTGCTGCTTTGGACGGCTTTTAGGTATTTACTGCTTACCCAGCCAACCTTACTGCCACTGAATATAATTCTGCTCCATTCACCCGAGGTGGATATTTTAAGCACAACGGTGCCCTTTGAAAGTCCCGCAATGCGTGAATAGGTAGTGCCCGCGCCACTTCTTACATTAAGGGTTCCGCTGGTAATATTAACCTGCATTGGGGTGGAGGTCAGGGTTTTTATATACGCCGCACTGCAATAACCGTATTTGCCGTTTTGGTACTCCACCCGCCACCAGTCACCCGATTTTGAAATAAGGGTAACATAAGAGTTTTTACTAAGGCTTGCTACCACGCCGGCGGTGGTTCCTGCACCGCTTCTTACATTAAGTGTGCCGCTTGTAATACTTACCTGCCCCGCCTTTGATGAAGCGGTAGCGGCCGATGTGGGCGATATAAACAACGACAGCATAAGGCTTAAGGTTATAATAAATGTAACTGCTTTTTTCACTTTTTCACCTCACTTTCTCACCCTTAAATTTTACCATAACCGGTAGTGTTAATGAATAGGCCAAATGTTGGTTGGAAATTAACCCCATCGGGGTGGGTTTATTCATAATTTATTCACACCTTTTGGGTGGTAAATAAATATAATTAAATTAAGCCCATATAATATTTATGAGGGAGTAGTTTGCGCCCCGTTAAAATGCGGGGTGTTTCAAGTCAACATCCTGACCGCAAGGTCTGGCTTGAATTAAAAAACAAGACTCATGCATGCTATTTGCTTGTATGGGTCTATATTTTTAAAGGAGTAAAACGCTATGGACTTTTACACAAAAGACGCTGCCGAAGTTTTAAGTCACCTTAGCTCCTCTGCCGATGGTCTTGATGAATCGGTTGCTAAGGAAAGATTTGAAAAATACGGCGCCAACAAGCTTAAGGAAGCTAAAAAGCCCTCACTTTTAAGCAGAATTTTGGCTCAACTTAGTGAACCTATGACGGTAATTTTGCTTATTGCATCGGCCGTTAGTGCTGTTACCGCAATCTACGGCGGTGAAAGCTTTGCAGATGTAATTATTATCCTTGCCGTTGTTTGCATTAACGCATTTTTGGGTGTTTACCAAGAGGGCAAGGCTGAAAAAGCCATTGAAGCCCTGCAGGAAATGACCGCCGCCACCAGCAAGGTTATAAGGGGCGGTAAGCTTATTACCCTTAAAAGCGAAGAATTAGTGCCCGGTGACATTGTTGTTTTAGAGGCCGGCGATGCAGTACCTGCCGATGGCCGTATTATTGAAAACGCAAGCCTTAAAATTGAAGAGGCCGCCCTTACAGGTGAAAGCGTACCGGTTAATAAAATGATTGAAACCTTGGGTCTTGAAAATAATAAGGATATTCCCCTTGGTGACCGCAAAAATATGGTTTATATGGGCAGTACCGTTGTTTACGGACGCGGTAAAGCCGTTATAACCGCCACCGGTATGGATACCGAAATGGGTAAAATTGCCACCGCCTTATCTGAAGCGGGTGAAGGACAAACCCCTCTTCAAAAAAAGCTTACACAGCTTGGTAAAACCTTAAGCTGGCTTGTTTTGGGTATTTGTGTGTTTATATTTGCCTTTAGCCTTATTAAGGCAGGCGATTTTCACTTTGATGTTATTTTAGAAACCTTTATGGTTGCAGTTAGCCTTGCAGTTGCCGCAATACCTGAAGGTCTTGCAACGGTAGTTACCCTTGTGCTTTCAATGGGTGTTACCAAAATGTCAAGGCAAAATGCCGTTATCAGAAAGCTTACCGCCGTTGAAACACTTGGTTGCGCGCAGATAATTTGTTCTGATAAAACAGGTACCCTTACCCAAAACAAAATGACCGTAACCGACCACTACGGTGATGAGGCAATGCTTGCCCCTGCTATGGCGCTTTGCTGTGATGCTACCCTTAATGATGAGGGCAAGGCTGAAGGTGAGCCTACCGAGGCCGCTTTGGTACAGTATGCCGCAAACCTTGGCTATAAAAAGCAGGACCTTGAAAACAAGCTGCCCCGTGTTGGTGAGGCACCCTTTGACAGTGGCCGTAAAATGATGAGCACCCTGCACAAGACCGAAAAGGGTATAGTTCAGTACACCAAGGGCGCCCCCGATGAGGTGCTTAAGTGCTGTACCCATGTTGTTATAGATGGCAAGGTTGCCCCGCTGGATGATGCAGGCAAGGCTGAAATTTTAGCCCAGAATAAGGCATTTGCTGACAGGGCTCTTCGCGTGCTTGCCGCCGCCTATAAAAACTATGATGCCCTGCCCGATAACACCGACCCCGAAAACATTGAAAACAACCTTACCTTTATTGGTCTTACTGGTATGATTGACCCCGTCAGACCTGAGGTTATAGGCGCCGTTGCTGAATGTAAACAGGCAGGTATCAGGGCGATTATGATAACAGGTGACCACCGTGACACCGCCATTGCCATTGCAACCGAGCTTGGCATATTAACCTCACCCGAACAGGCTATAACAGGTCTTGAGCTTAATGATATTTCGGATGAAGAGCTGGAAGAAAAGATTGAAAATTTCTGCGTTTATGCACGCGTTCAGCCTGAGCATAAGGTTAGAATTGTTAATGCTTGGCGCAAAAAGGGTTATATAACCGCGATGACAGGTGACGGCGTTAACGACGCCCCCAGTATTAAAAACGCTGACATTGGCGTTGGTATGGGTATAACCGGTACCGATGTTACCAAAAATGTTGCCGATATGGTACTGGCCGATGATAACTTCGCCACTATAGTTACCGCCACTAAAGAGGGTCGCCGAATTTACGATAATATTCGTAAGGCTATTCAGTTTTTACTTGCCTCAAATATGAGTGAGGTTATAAGTATATTTGTTGCAACCGTTTTAGGCTTTACCATTTTAAAGCCCGTTCACCTGCTTTGGATTAACCTTATTACCGATACCTTCCCCGCTTTGGCGCTTGGTATGGAAAAATCAGAGCCCGACATTATGCGCCGCCCGCCAAGAAATTCTAAAGACGGCATTTTTGCAGGCGGACTTGGTTTTGATGCGGTTTATCAAGGTATTATGGTATCAATCATCACACTGGTTTCATACTTTATCGGCCACTTTATGGAGGCCGGTGTTTGGGAATTCACCAACAGTGAAGACGGTATGACAATGGCTTTTCTTACCATGAGTATGGCAGAAATTTTCCACAGCTTTAATATGCGTAGCCAAAGAAAGAGCGTATTTACACTTAAAACGCATAACAAATCACTTTGGCTTGCAATGCTTGGCAGCTTAGTGCTTACCACCGCCGTAATATTTATACCCGGTGTAAACACCGCATTTGGCTTTGCATCAATAAGCATTGCCGAATATTTGGTTGCTATGGCACTTGCCTTCTCGGTTATTCCGATTGTTGAAATTGTTAAGGCTATTCAGCGCGCAGTTTCAAAAGGCAAAAACAAATAATCTAAATACAATAAATATCCCCCCGTATAACGGGGGGGTTCATTTTCGGGCATAGCCCTAAACAATACTGGCGGCGCACAGGTGCGCTTAAGGGTTGGCCTGCCAGCCACGCAACTATTACCCGCCACACATAAATGTGTCGTTTCGTGTGGGCTTCCCCTTGAGGGGAAGCTGTCACATAGTGACTGATGAGGTGTAGCCGCCAAAAGCGGCGTTAATTTTATATTTAAATAGA
>JAFNZJ010000019.1 GCA_017382915.1 Clostridia bacterium
ATGCAGAATTGTAAACGCTTACGGGGAAGGTTATATCCTCTTTAGTCTTTGCAAGAGCTTTGCTGAAAAATGCGTTAATAAACTGTTTTTGATTTTGCATTCTATTCAGGTTTGAATCCAACTTGCTTTCATCCCTTGCCTGAACAAAGGCACGCGCCTTTTCGCCCTTTAATACAACCTTTTGACCCTTTTTAAAGTAATAATCCAAACAGGTAAAGCTTTCGGTTGGGGTTACCTCCACCCCGCCTACCTTACGGCTTAAAACATCAATAGCCTTTAAATCAATTGCCACATAGGAATTGATTGGCAGTCCATAAAAAATGCGTTGCACCGATTTTACGGTATTTTCACAGCTGGTGTGTGCGCCATCGCCATAGGCATAGGCAAGACAGATTTGCTGCTTACTGCTTGAAACATAGGTACCCGCCGCAGAATATAAATCAACATCCACCATTGTATCGCGCGATATTGGTATTATGGTAGACTCACCCGTTTCGGTATCAAGGGCATATAAAAACAGTGCGTCGGCCTGTCCATTATTGCCTTTTACGCCATCAATTTCTGAAAAGCGTTCTTGGTCAACACCAATACAAAGTGTTGTGGTAATGTTTTCATTATATTGGTATTTTTTACCGCCGTAAATTACGGTTTTGCCGTCCTGCAGAGTTTCAACATCGCTTACGGCTCCGCTTGGGTCAACCTTCATACCGTCGGTATTAAGAAGTGAAAACTTACCGCTGTAATAAAAAGAAACCGCAACAATGGCTATTATAAGAATAAAAGCAACAATTGAGCCAAACACCCAAAAAAGAGTTTTTTTAAGTCTTCCTTTAGCTTTATTCCTTGGATGAAACTTTTCTCTTCTTTTTAGCTTTGACTTTTCATTTACATCGGTAACATTAAAATCATTTTGTGAGTTCATCTTTAACCAGTACCCCCTGCACCAAATAGCGATAATCGTGATTACCTATACAGGTGCTAAGTGTAAGAATTTTTGAATCCTTATTAAGTTCAACCTCACGGGTCCTTGAAATCATTGATTTTGGGTTTTTAACCGTTTCAAGATAATCTTCAAAAACCTTAGGGTCTTTAAAATTAAAGGAATTTAAAATATGCCTGTTATCATAACGGTAGGCGGCGCATATTTCATAGGTTAAAACATGCCCCGGTGTATAAATATAAATATATTTATTTTCATCAAAAAATTTTTGGTCCTTACGGAATTTGTGCAGGTTTTGAAACATTGACCCATTTAACATATTATGCCCGTAAAGCACTGTGTTGGGGTCAGAAAAATCTTTTCGGTTACGCATTTCAGAATATATTGCGCCCGACCTTTTATACTTTTTTTCTGCACTGTGGTTAAGGTAATATTCATCACTGTCGGGACTTTGAACAACAGGGTAATTGATATTGGTATTGGGTATATATATCCAGGCGTAAATATCGGGATATTTTTTAGCCTCAGCAGTAAAATCTATTGGGTTATCGGGCAGCTCCGGTTCGGAAGAAACCGGTATTGATGATGGAGGGGTATCATTAACCTCGGGGAATAAATAAGTATTAAAAAGCAAAAAGACAATATAAGCAAGCCCTAGTATAAAAACAACTAAGGCAGACCAAAAGATAAACTTTTTAAGCTTTATTCCTTTACTATTTTTATTTTCCATAATATCACCATTAAAATATTATACCTTTTTTAAGAAGTAATGTCAACCGACTTAAAATGGGACAATATGTAAATTTATGCAAAAAAGCGCACCGTTTAAACGGTGCGCTTAAATGTGCGTTTTAAACTTAAGCCTTAACAGCCTTTTTGGTAGAAACCATAACTACAAAAGCACCTGCTACTGCTAAAACAGCAAGAGCTAAAGCAGAGTTACCGGTTTGAGGAGCTTTATCAGAATCATTGGTGCTGCCTTCACCTGCAGAACCGGGAACATCATAAGACTCTTCAATCTTAAGGTCGGTAAGGGGGCGAATAACGATGGTTTCAGAGGTAAGTGAACCTGAAACGATTTCGTAATCAACACCTTCAACACCTTCAATTACCCAACCAGTAAAGGTATGTTTGCTCTTAGCATCAACAGTAAGCTTAACAGTGTCACCCTCAACAACGGTGGTAACATTAGAGCTGGAAGAACCAGAACTGAAGGAATCAACCTCAACCTTAAATACGGGTTTTGCGCCTGGGCTGTTAGCAGCAAATGCAGGAACTGCCATGCAGGTTGCAAGAACTACTACGCAAAATAAAACAGCTAATAACTTTTTCATTATAAATATCCTCCTAAAAGAAATATTACTCTTTAAACATTATATCACAACGTTTTTAGAATGTAAATAGTTTTTTAAAAATTATTTTAAATAATTTTGCGCTAAAGACTCAACTTTATCCACAAAAGCACCCTTGCGGCGGTTTGGGTTGTATTTTTTAAAACCTCAACACCAAGTTCACTATAGGTTTGCATACTTTCATAAAGGCTTTCATCGCTGACCCCCGTAAGCACAATGGGTATTTTGGCCTGTTTTGCCTTTTTACAAAATTCTACAAACGCCGGGCTTTTGGTATTAACAGTGCCGGAATGGTATGGTGTTAAAACAACCGCCTTAACACCCTTTAAATTGTAATTATATTCTTCAAAGGGGGTTACGGTTATATTAAGTATACCGGGGTGTTTTGCAAAGTTTACCCTGCCAAAGGGGGTAATGCCTTGGCTTAATTGTTTTTTCAGTACCTCAACCCCGCCATCTTTAAAGACCGCAACGGGACCACCCAGACTAAAAACCTGATGCTCATATTCTCTATGAACAAAAAGCTTATGGGCTAAATGAATATCTGCGGTTTTAAGGTCGTTTGAATAGCTTACAAAAACTCCCCTATTACCCGATTTTATAAACTGTACTGCCGCCTTAAAGTTTATGTGCCCATTTGTTTTTTTATTATTAAGCGGATAATTTGCCGAAACAAAAACAACAGGGCAAACATCAAAGCCCAGACAATATGCCGCGGCGGCGGATGAATACTGCAAGGTGTCGGTACCGTGACACACAATAATACCTTCATACCCTTTATAGGCATTATCAAAAAGGCAGTCAATTAGTGCTGTTAAATTATCGGCGTCAAGATTTTCGCTTAAGATTTCATAGGGGGTTACGGTATCAAAAACAATGTCATCAGAACTGTTTTGCTTATAGGTGTTAATTAAAAGTGACTTGGTGGTGCTGTTTGGACCTATCCACCCATCATTTTCTTTACTGCCTATGGTGCCGCCCGTAAAAATTACAAGTATCTTCATAATTTAAAATCACCTGCTTTATTAAAGCAAGCGGCCGCCAAATACTGGTAGCCGCTTTGATTTGGTAACGCCTATGCGTGCGAATAAGCCGAAAGCCACCTAAAATCAGCCCTTTAAGGCTGGTTCGGGTTTAAATGCTTTAGCTAAGTTTTACTTCCTCCCAAAGGCGTTCATAATAACTTCTGACCGATGGGTCAATATCGTGGAAGTACTGTGTTTTTGGATAGTTTGCCTCATCGGGGTAAAGATATTCATTGCCCTTTAAAGAATAATCATCGTTATTCATTACTGCGGTGTGGGGTGATGCGTACATAACATACTCTGCAACCTCTAAAGCAATATCAGGCTCTAAAAGGAAGTTTAAATACATCATTGCGGCATCATAATTTTGACTGCTTTTAGGAATACAAACCGAATCCACAAAGATATTTACCCCCTCTTTTGGGTAAACAAAATCAAGGCTTTCGTTGTTTTCCTGCATAAGCAAAAAGTCGCCTGCGTAGTAAGGGGCTATTGCCGCCTCACCATCCTCCATCTTTTGGTAAATTTCATCCATAACATAGGACTGCAGTATCTTTTTTTGCTCAATAAGCTTTTTAGCAGCCGCATCCCAATCGGCAAGGTTTTTGCTATTAAGGTCATAGCCCAAATAAAGCTGTGATACCGCAAAGGCATCGCGGGGATTGTTGAAGTTCAAAATGGTATCGGAATATTTTTCATCCCACATAATGCCCCAGCTGGTTGGTTTTTGTTTTACAACCTCGGTATTATAAATAAGACCCACCATACCAACACAGTACGGCACCGAATATGAGTTTTCGGGGTCAAAATAAAGGTCTTTATACTTTTTATCAATATATTTATAGTTTGAAAGCCTGGCGGTATCAATTTTTTGAAGCATACCCTCTTTTTTAAGGCGCTCAATCATATAATCCGACGGGATTATAATATCATATGAAACACCGCCGCCCTTTAGCTTTGAATACATTGACTCATTGCTTTCATAGGTGGTGTAGTTAACCCTTATGCCTGTAAGCTCGGTAAAGACGGCGTTAAGGTCCATTGAACCCTCGGTGCCGTCGGGGATATACTCACCCCAGTTAAATACATTTATTGTGGTGCCTTCAAGGTCGCGTGTATATGTACCCTCAAGCTCAATATCGGCCAAGGTCGCACCCTGTTCAAAGACCTCCTCCACCTCATTACATCCGCCAAAACAAAGCACAACCAAAACAGAGGTTATAAAGCAAATTGCTTTAAGAAATTTTTTGCTCATCTTTTAACCTCCGCTTTCTTTTTATCGCTTCTGGCCTGGGCTACATTTATTAAAATTAAAAGCACAAGCACAGAAAGGAATATAAGTGTTGAAAGGGCGTACATATCGGGGGTTACGCGGCGTTTGGTCATTGAAAAGATTTTAATTGGCAGGGTTTGAAAATCGGGACCTGTTGTAAAATAGCTTATTACAAAATCATCAAGCGATAATGTAAAGGCCATTATCATACCGGTAAAAACGCCGGGGGCGATTGAGGGGAATACAACCTTAAAAAATGACTGCAAAGGGGTGCAACCTAAATCTCTTGCCGCCTCTGACAGGTGGGGGTCGGTCTGTCGCAGTTTGGGCAGCACCGAAAGAATTACATACGGCAGGTTAAAGGTTACATGGGCAATAAGCATTGTGCCAAAGCCCAAAACATCCTTTGCGCCCACAAACACACCAACAAATACGAAAAGCAGCATAAGTGAAATACCCGTAACAATATCGGGGTTCATCATAGGTATGTTTGTAACGGTCATAATTGCGGTGCGCGAAAACCGGTTTTTCATTTGAAAAATGCCAACGGCACTAAGGGTGCCAAGCACGGTTGCAATGATAGCAGAAAGCACCGCTAACAAAAGTGTGTTTTTGAGTGCTTCAATGGTGGAGCTATCATTAAACAGCTCACCATACCATTTAAGTGAAAAGCCACCAAAAACAGATGTACTGCGCGCCGAGTTAAAGGAAAAAACTATCATAACCGCAATTGGCGCATATAAAAACAGCATAATAAGCGCGGTGTATATACGGGACACAGTTTTCATACCAACAAACCTCCCGCATTTTCATCATTATCGGCAAAGTGATTCATTACCGCAAGGCTTATTAAAATAAGTATCATAAGCACCAGCGAAATAGCCGCACCCAAATTATAGTTATAGGCCGACTGAAACTGCATTTCAATAACGTCACCGATAAGCATGGTTTTGCCGCCGCCCAGCTTTTGCGATATGTAAAAGGTGCTGATGCAGGGAACAAAAACCATAGTAATACCGGAAATAACGCCCGGCATTGTAAGAGGGAATATTACTTTTTTAAGGCGGGTAATTGGTGATGCGCCAAGGTCATCTGCCGCCTCTAAAAGTGAGTGGTCCAGCTTTAGCATTGCCGTATATATTGGCAAAATCATATAAGGTAAGAAGTTATAAACCATACCCAAAATAATGGCGCCGGGGGTGTTAATAAGTTTAACCGGACCTATGCCGATTTTTGAAAGCAGGTTATTTATAATACCTGTGTTTGCCAAAATGGTTATCCAAGAATAGGTGCGAATAAGAAAGTTCATCCACATTGGCACCATTATAAGCATACTAAGCATACGCTGTGGGGTTGCCTTCATATTAGACATAAAGTATGCCAACGGATAGGATATTATAAGGCAAACAACCGTTGCTATGGCCGAATATAAAAGTGAAATTCCAAAGGTTTTAGCATAGCGCGGCAGTTCGGCAATATTGGCTAAGGTAAAGGCGCCTGATTTATCTGTAAAGGCATAGTAGGCAACCATAATAAGCGGCACTACTATAAATATAATTGACCATACTGTATAAGGGGTACAGATTATGGGGTTATAGTTCTTTGGCTTGGATTTGTTCAATTATCCGCCCCTCCTATCTTTAAAGGTTATTACTCATCATCCTCATTATCTAAATCGGAAAGATGCTCAATTTCATCACTAAAGGTGCTGTAGTCACCATACATACCCGAATATTTTGATTTTTTCATAACATGAATTGCATCGGGTTCAATAAATAGTCCAACAGTATCCCCCACCTTATGCTCATCGGTGGTTTGTATCATCCACTTAAAGCCCGAAACATCCACTATGATTTCATAGTGAACGCCAAGGAAGGTTACCGAAGTAACCTCACCAAGCAGGTGACCTGTAGTGGGGGGAACAATATCAACATCTTCAGGGCGAATAACTATATCAACATGCTCATTTTCATCAAAGCCGCGGTCTAAACATTCAAACTCACGACCGTTGATAACCGCCAAGAAGTCCTTTTTCATAATACCGTCAAGAATATTACTTTCACCAATAAAATCGGCAACAAAGGCGTTTTCGGGCTCATTATAAATATCCTGCGGGGTGCCTATTTGCTGAATTTTACCCTCATTCATAACCACAACAGTGTCGGACATAGCCAGCGCTTCCTCCTGGTCGTGGGTAACAAAAACAAAGGTTATGCCAAGGCTTTTTTGAATGTTTTTAAGCTCCACCTGCATATCCTTGCGAAGCTTAAGGTCAAGGGCGGCAAGCGGTTCATCCAAAAGAAGTACCTTTGGTCTGTTAATTATGGCGCGGGCAATGGCAACGCGCTGTTGCTGACCGCCCGAAAGCTTTGAAATATTACGCTTTTCATAACCCGAAAGATTAACCAGCTTTAAAATGTCGGTAACCTGTTGTTTAATCTCTTTTTCGCTTACCTTTTTAATCCTTAGTCCAAATGCAATGTTTTCATACACATTAAGGTGTGGAAAAAGCGCGTAACGCTGGAAAATGGTATTAACCTGTCGTTTATGAGGGGGCAGATTATTGATAACCGCATCCTCAAATAAAATATCACCCTCGGTGGGACGGACAAAACCCGCAATAGCCCTAAGGGTGGTGGTTTTACCACATCCCGAGGGGCCAAGAAGGGTTACGAATTCGCTGTCCTTGATTTTTAGATTTATACCATCTAAAACCTTTTCCTCATCGAAGGTGACGCTAATGTTTTTAAGTTCTACTATGTTTTTCAAATAAAAACAACTCCCTTTGCGGACACAAAGTGCCGCCAAAACTTTGTATAAGTTCTGCGCGATACCCGCGGCTACTATGCCCCGTGCCCTCCGCAAAGGGTTTTTCATAGCTCTCTTGCGCTAGGCAAAGCCTAGGCAGGAACTACGGCAACAAGACATTAAACACCGCTTTTTTAATTCTTTCGCTTACATTTATTATGAGGGTCATAAAACAATACCCCATAATAACCTAAATACATACTATAAATATACATTTTTATTCATAAAATGTCAATATATTTTTTAAGGTTGTTATAGTCAAAAGGCAGTCACAAAAAATGACTGCCTTTAAAATTTAATTATTCTTTTTAAACGCCTTAAAATCAATTTGGGCAAGCAGCACTGCAATAAACACCAGTATGCAACCGATTATTTCCTTTACGGATAAAACCTCACCAAAAAGGGCGCCCGAAATTACCGCAAATACCGACTCCAAGCTCATTAAAACCGATGCAACGGCAGGCTTTACGCGCTGTTGGGCAAGTATTTGAAGTGTGTATGCCACACCGCTTGAAAGCAGACCTGCATATAAAATTGGTACGGTATCACCTATTATGGCTGCAAGGGTTGGCTTTTCAAAAGCAAACATAAATATTATACCAAGTATACCGCAAACCAAAAACTGAAGTGATGAAAGCTTAATACCGTTTACATGGGGTGAAAAGTAATCAATAACCAAAATATGTGCCGTAAAGCCAATGGCACAGGTAAACAGTATAAGGTCGGCAGGGTGTACAGTAAAACCGTTTTTAACGCAAAGCAAATACATACCGACCGTGGCAATAATAACACTTACCCAAATATTGGCACCTGTTTTTTTGCGTAAAAATATACCGGCTATTGGCACCAAAACTATGTAAAGGGCGGTTATAAAGCCCGACTTGCTTGCCGCGGCACCATCACTTGGGTAAAAAAAGATGCCGTACTGCTGAAGCGATGCCGCTATAAATAAAATTGTACCGCAGGCAAGACCGCCAAAAAGCTCATTTTTAGTAAAGGACAGCACCTTAAAGTCCTTTGATACCATACCTTTTTTCTTGGCAAATATATCAGTAACGGCTATAACCGGCAATAAAACCACAGAACCGATTATCATACGCACCGCAATAAATGTAAAGGGCTGGGTTAGTGCTTTATCTTGTGCTACAAAGGTGGAGCCCCATATAAATGCGGCAAGCAGTAGCATAAGCGAGCCGCTGAATGCAGATTTTGAACGCATTAAAAATCTCCTTAAATAAAATACCTAAAAAGTATAACACACATTTTTTTGACTGTAAAGTGTAAGGCTTGCATTTTTTACTGTACTTTTAATATATTTTATGGTAGAATACTTTTGTTAGGAGGTTTTAAAATGATTTGGGATATTTTAAAATCAATTATATACGGAATAGTTGAGGGTATAACCGAATGGTTGCCCATAAGCAGTACGGGGCATCTTATTTTACTTGAAGACCTTATTCCTTTTAAAAATGTGTCGTCAGGCTTTTTTGAAATGTATGAGGTGGTAATTCAGTTAGGTGCAATTATTGCCGTAATACTGCTGTTTTTTAAGAAGCTTTGGCCATTTCAAAACAAGCCGCAGCTTATGGGGGCAGAGCGTTACATAAACCTGACCTCAATTAACCTTTGGCTTAAGGTATTGGTGGCATCACTGCCCGCAGCAATAATTGGTCTGCCGCTTGATGATGTTTTGGACACCTACCTTTACAACAAAACCACCGTATCCATAATGCTTATTATATACGGTATACTGTTTATTTTGGTTGAAAGGTTTAACACTAAACGCACCGCTAAAATTCAGACTACCGCCGACATAACCTTTAAAACCGCCGCGTTAGTAGGCTGTTTTCAAATGTTGGCGCTAATTCCCGGTACATCGCGCTCGGGTGCGACAATATTGGGCGCCATACTTATTGGTCTTTCAAGACCAGCCGCCGCAGAGTTTAGCTTTTTCTTGGCAATTCCAACAATGGTTGGTGCAAGTCTGCTTAAAATAGTTAAATTTTTAAGTGATTCAACCTTTAGCGGTGAAGAAATTATTATACTGCTTATAGGTATGATAGTTTCATTTATAGTATCGGTAATAGCTATTCGCGGTCTTATGAGCTATGTTAAGAAAAAAGATTTTTCATTCTTTGGTTACTACCGCATAGCACTGGGAATTATAGTTTTGTTGTTTGTAATTTTTGCGTAAATAAAAACAGGGAAAACGGACTACTTCGTTTTCCCTGTTTTTTTATTTTGTCAAAACTCCGCCGTCGGTTTTAAGCAGTATTAAAAGATTTTCTTCTGCCAAGGTTTTGGTATTTATATAAACCAAAATTTCCTGACCGCCGTCACCAATACAGTGGAATTCATAGCAATACAGCTCATACTCACCGCCCGACGGGATAAGTGCTAAATTTATGCTTTGCACCTTTAGGTTGGGGCTTAATTTTTGCTTGGCATCGGTTGCGGTAAAGCTTGGCGTGCTTAATGTGCGGGGGTGGTGATTCATAATATATCCCCTAGCCTCATAAAAAACGACCTCACCATTATCAAGCGCTATGCCCACCTTAATTAAATCGGTGTAACAGATGATGTCACCCTGCTTATAGGCAAAATTTATAACGCAGATACCCTCATCAGCAAAATAGTAGCTTGTTTCAAAATTTCCGATATTTAGGCTTTCTATATAATTTTTTGCCCTTTGCACTGCATCTTCATAACTGATTTGGGCTGATGATATTTCTCGTTCATTTTTATAATAAAGGGTGTACCCGCCTTTTTTTGTAATGGCAACGGTTTTTTCATCAAAGTCAAAAACAAAGGCGGGGGTTTTACCCTCCTCACTGCCGATGCTTTTAATATTTTGCGCCTTTTCACCCGCTACACCTACGGCATACTGCTTTGCTGTGTCAAGGTCAATCTCCTTGGAGGTTTTTAAAAGTGCCGACTGCTTATTTGCAATATGGTCTGAAAATGGACCGTCATAAATAAGGGTTGGGTACTGGTTAAGCGACTGCTCCACCTCGGTAAAGGAGGTATCAATATTGGTTGTGCTTTGGGCACCGCTTAAGACGGCATCAATATTTTGGGACCAGTTTTTTTCATCATTATACATAGTTTTGGCGGCATCAAGTCTTTGGCTTAAATCACTTGCAACGGCGGCAAGCTTTTTAATTGTTTCCCTTTCATAGGCGGTTATCTGTCCCCCATTTACAACCTTTTTGGTAAGGTTTAGGGAATAGTCGCTAACCTGTGATAAAAACTTTGAAACGGTTTGCAAATTGTTTTGATTGGTGGGAATTGATGATAGTGCCGCCGATGCGGTGCCCGCCTGCAAAACAAGTTCATTGGTAAGCACCGTTAGGCCTGCGGGGGTGCCAGTATAAAGCGCCTTGCCCAAGGTTAATGATATGCTTTGCATTTCACTGCTTAGGTCCTCCATAGCCGACTGATAGCGGTGAACAAGCTGGCGCCTTGTATCATTAAGGGTTTTATTATATTTTAAAACAGTGCCTAAAAAGCCAAGAACAAAAACCAAAGCAAAACTAATTATTCTTACAATGACACGCCTTTTAAGATAAAAATTCATATTATAATCACCTGTAAATCTTTTTTAATATTTTTGCCTAAAATATGACTTTTATTATAAAAAGATTAAGGTATAAAAAAACACCCCTCGCCAAGGCGAAGGGTGTTAAAATTTTTATTACGGTATACGGTTTATTGAGATTATGTTACTCAATTATACCAACTCGATGATAGCCATTTCAGCGGCGTCACCACGGCGAGGGCCTGTTTTAACAATACGGCAATAACCGCCGTTTTTGTCCTGATACTTAGGAGCGATTTCGTCATAAAGCTTCTTTACAACATCCTCCTTAGTAATAAAGGCCATAGCCTGACGCTTGCTGTGAAGCGAGCTATCTTTAGCGAGTGTAATATACTTCTCGGTCATGGAACGAACTTCCTTAGCACGAGTAACGGTGGTTTCAATTCTGCCCTTTTCAAGCAAGAAGGTAACCATTGCTCTGAGCATAGCGGTTCTATGGTCAGAAGTTCTACCGAGCTTTCTGGTACCGGCCATTTAATATTCACTCCTTACTGGTGATGAAAAATCAATTATTCGTCATTGCTGCGAAGGCTGAAGCCAAGTGAATTTAACTTAGCAATAACCTCTTCCAACGACTTACGACCAAGGTTGCGAACCTTCATCATTTCTTCCTCAGATTTGCTGATAAGATCCTCAACCGTGTGGATGCTTGCACGCATTAAGCAGTTAAAGCTACGAACAGAAAGGTCAAGCTCATCAATAGTCATTTCAAGAACCTTTTCCTTGCTGCTATCGCCCTTTTCAACCATGATTTCAACATCATTGGTCTCCTCTGCAAGGTCAACAAACATCTTTAAATGATCGGTTAGGATTTTAGCAGACAACGATACTGCCTCTTTAGCAGTGATAGTACCGTTTGTCCAAACCTCAAGGGTAAGACAGTTATAATCGGTAACCTGTTCCTTACGAGTATTTTCAACCCCAAACTTAACGCGTTTAACAGGGGTATAGGTACTGTCAACAGGAATAAGTCCGGTAATAACCTGCGCCGGCTTATTTGCCTCAGCGGTAACATAACCGCGTCCCTTGTCAAGGGTAATCTCCATAAAGAGTTTACCGCCTTCACACACGGTGGCAATATATAAATCCGGATTGAGAATTTCTACCTCAGAATCGGCTTTAATAGAAGCTGCGGTTACAACGCAGGGACCTTCAGCCTCAATATAAACAGTCTTGGGACCGCCTGCATGAAGCTTAGCGGTAAGACCCTTAATATTAAGGATGATTTCGGTAACATCTTCTTTAACACCGTCAATGGTTGAAAACTCATGAAGGACGCCGTCTATCTTGACCGAGGTTACAGCAACACCCGGAAGGGATGACATCAATACTCGACGAAGTGAGTTGCCAAGTGTTGTGCCGTATCCGCTTTCAAGCGGCTTCAAGGTGAATTTTCCGTAATTACCGTCATTGGAAACTTCAAGCGCCTCAAGTGTGGGCTTTTCAATCTCTATCATTAAAAGCTCCATTTCTCCGCACAGTTGTTATAGTAAGATTCTGCAGGGTGGTGCGGTTCTCAACAGAATCACAGTTGTTATACTGTTTTGACGGAATCTAAACTTATTATTTAGAGTAGAACTCAACAATAAGCTGTTCCTCAATGGGAGCGTCGATTTGGTCGCGGTTGGGCAGAGCAATAACCTTTGCCTCAAAAGCATCGCGATTTACGTCAATCCACTGTGGAACGGGATGAGAAGCATTAGCCTCAATAACGGACTTGATTTTTTCAAGACCTCTGCTTTTTTCGCATACGGTAACTACGTCACCTGCGCGAAGCAGATAAGAAGCAATGTCAACTCTGTGACCGTTTACTTCAAAGTGACCATGACCTACAAGCTGTCTGGCCTCGGCTCTGGAAGATGCAAAACCAACTCTGTATACAACGTTGTCAAGGCGGCTTTCAAGAATTTTTAAAAGGTTATCGCCTGTAACGCCGGTTTTGCGCTCAGCAATCTCAAAATAGTGACGGAACTGACCTTCCTGAACACCATAGAAACGTCTTGCTTTCTGCTTTGCGCGGAGCTGCAAGCCGTACTCTGAATTCTTTTTACGGCCCTGACCATGCTGGCCGGGGGCGTATGCTCTGATACCTACAGAACATTTGTCGGAATAGCAGCGTTCGCCTTTAAGGAACAATTTCTGACCCTCACGGCGACATAATCTACAAACTGCACCGGTATATCTAGCCATCTAACACACCTCCAATAATTAAACGCGTCTTCTTTTAGGCGGACGGCAGCCATTGTGAGGAATAGGGGTAACATCTTTAATCATGCTAACCTCTAAACCGGCAGACTGCAATGCGCGAATAGCAGCTTCTCTACCGGCTCCGGGGCCTTTTACATAAACCTCAACGGTTTTAAGGCCGTGCTCCATAGCTGCTTTTGCAGCGGTTTCTGCTGCGCTTTGTGCAGCAAATGGAGTTGATTTTCTGGAACCTCTGAAGCCCAGCTCGCCTGCGGAAGCCCACGAAAGTGCATTACCCTGTACATCGGTAATGGTAACAATCGTGTTGTTAAATGTTGACTGGATATGTGCTGCACCACGCTCAATGTTTTTCTTGTCGCGACGTCTGCGGGTTGCAACAGTTTTCTTAGCCTTAGTAGCCATTTTCTTTCCTCCCGCTTACTTCTTCTTGTTAGCTATAGTCTTCTTAGGACCCTTACGGGTACGTGCATTAGTCTTTGAACGCTGACCGCGTACAGGAAGACCCTTGCGATGACGAAGACCACGATAGCTGCCAATTTCTATAAGTCTTTTAATATCAAATGCGATGGAACGACGACGGTCGCCCTCTACTTCGAGGTTTTTATCGATGTATTCACGAAGCTTGGAAACATCGTCCTCGGTAAGATCCTTAACACGGGTGTCAGGATTAACACCGGTATCTGCAAGGATTTTTTTAGATGTTGTAAGACCAATACCAAAGATATAGGTGAGACCAATTTCTACACGCTTTTCTCTTGGAAGGTCAACACCGGCAATACGTGCCATTTATAAATGCACCTCACATTCATTTTAGCGCCGGATTAACCCTGACGCTGCTTGTGCTTGGGATTTTCACAGATAACCATGATTTTACCCTTGCGCTTAATAATCTTGCATTTTTCGCAAATTTTCTTTACAGAAGGTCTAACTTTCATTAGGATATCCTCCATTTCTTGATAGCCTTACTTTGAACGCCATGTAATGCGCCCTCTGGTTAAGTCATATGGCGACATTTCAACAGTTACCTTGTCACCGGGCAAAATACGAATATAATTCATTCTAAGCTTGCCCGAAATGTGCGCCAAAATCGTGTGTCCGCCTTGAATTTCAACCTTAAACATTGCGTTAGGCATTGCTTCAAGTACGGTGCCCTCAATTTCTATCATATCTTCTTTAGACATTTTTTTGCCCCCTCTCAGAATTCATCTCATTAGCATTTAACTGCCTTAGGGCAGACCTTAATGCCCTGTTAGTGCAGTATTCATTTTCTTTCAGACAGTAGCCGGTAATCATTATATGCTTTTGGTTTTTAAGTTTAGCACGCTCAAGCGGGCGAGCTTTACCGTCTGCAACAAACAGGCCTTCAGGTCGGTTTGCTGTAACCACCAAAAGATTACCTTTATCACGTCCGGCCACCGATTTAACAACCTGCCCGATTTTCATTTAATAAAAACCTCCCCCTAGTCCGCGATTGTGAGAATCTGCGGGCCATCGGGTGTAATGGCAATGGTGTGTTCAAAGTGGGCCGAAAGTGAGTTATCAAGCGTTACCACTGTCCAATTATCTGCCAGAGTACGAACCCCCGATTTACCCATATTAACCATGGGCTCAATTGCAAGGGTCATACCGGTAACCAGACGAACTCCTCGACCGGGTGCCCCGAAATTGGGAACCTCCGGTGCTTCATGTAGGCTCGTACCTACTCCGTGTCCGACAAATTGGCGGACCACCGAGTACCCACGCGCCTCGACATAGCTTTGCACTGCATGAGAAATATCACCGATTCTGCCGCCGTGACGCGCCATTTCAATGCCTGCGTACAGGCTTTCTTTGGTTGCGTCCATCAGCCGCTTTGCTTCGGGTGAAATATCGCCCGCCGCAAAAGTAGCGGCATTATCACCGTGATACCCCTCAAAAAGGGCGCCCAGGTCAACGCTGACGATGTCGCCGGCCTTTATGACGCGCTTATGTGAAGGTATGCCGTGAATTACCTCATTGTTTATAGATATACAGGCGGTTGCCGGAAAGCCGTTGTAATTTTTAAAGTTGGGTTTAGCACCCTGACTTAAAATATACTTTTCGGCTAAACGGTCAAGCTCGGCTGTTGTTACGCCGGGCTCTACCGCACTGCCTATCAGTTTAAGTGCTCCGGCCGATATTCTGCAAGCCTGCCTCATAATAGCTAGCTCGCGGCCGGTTTTTAAAACTATCATAGCCTAAATACCCAAAGCCTTGAAAACTAAAGCGGTGGTTTCAGAAAGTTCTTCCTGACCGTATACCAACTTTAATTTTCCGGTCTTTTCATAATAACCCTTTAAGGGCTCGGTCTGTTCGTGGAAAACTTTAAGTCTATCCAAAACAGTTTCCGGTGCATCGTCCTTACGGCAAATAAGATTACCGCCGCAAAGGTCACAAACGCCTTCCTTTTTAGGTTGTTTGTACTCAATATGATAGCTGGCGCCGCAGCCCTCGCATACGCGACGACCCGACATTCTTTTAACTATTTTTTCATCCGCAACCTCAATAGATAAAACGGTGTCAATTTCAACACCCATTGCATCTAATGCTTCGGCCTGCGGAATAGTACGGGGGAAGCCGTCTAAGATAAAACCGTTTTCACAGTCCTTTTCAGAAAGGCGTTCCTTAATGATTCCAATAACAACTTCATCGGTAACAAGTTTACCGGCTTCAACAAATTCCTTTGCTTTCTTGCCCATTTCGGTACCGTTTTTAATTGCCTCACGAATCATATTGCCGGTTGAAATGCTGGGAATTGAAAGGCGGTCGCAAATAAGCTCTGCCTGTGTTCCCTTACCGGCACCCGGTGCTCCTAAAAGAATAAGTTTCATAAAACTAACTCTCTCTCCTAATGATTAATCCAAAAATCCTTTGTAGTGGCGCATCATCATCTGAGACTCAAGGTTAGTAACTGTATCAAGAGCTACACCAACCATAATGAGGATGGAGGTACCGCCAATGGAGATACCTGCAAATGCATCACTAAACTGGCTGATAATAATAGGCACAACTGCGATAACGCTTAAGAAAAGTGCGCCCATTAAGGTTATTCTTGACAAGATTTTTGAGATAAAATCAGATGTGGTCTTTCCGGGACGGATACCGGGAATAGCACCGCCGTTTTTACGCAGGTTATTTGCCATCTCAACAGGGTTGTACTGAATAGTGGTGTAGAAGTAAGCAAAACCGATGATGAGTAAGAAATAAATGATTGCGTAGAAAGTACCCTGTACGCTGAATAGCTGTAAAAGCTTACCAAATGAGCTGGAAGGATTTACAAGGAATTCAAACGAAAGTAAAATGGTAGGAAGCATTAAAATAGAGCTTGCAAAGATAACGGGAAGAACACCTGACATATTAACCTTAATAGGAAGATGTGTGTTCTGACCGCCATATTGCTTATTACCTACAACGCGTTTAGCGTACTGAATTGGAATTCTGCGCTCAGCATTAGTCATCCAAACAACAAATGCAACGATGGCAAGGAATGCCAAAACTATACCGATAACTGCGATTTTGTAGGAAGTGCCGTAACCCCAAATGTGATACAAATATGAGAATGCATCGGGGGCACGGGATAAGATACCTGCAAAAAGCAGGATAGAAATACCGTTACCAATACCTTTAACATCAATTTGCTCACCAAGCCACATAACAAGTGCGGAACCTGCGGTAAAGCAAAGAATTATAACGAAGGCTGCAAATACAACCGTACCACCGGTAACACTAAGGCAGCTGTTGTTCTTCAAATAGAAGAAGTAAGCGGTACCTTGGATTAAACCTAAGATAATGGTTGCATAACGGGTAATTTGGGCAATTTTTTTACGGCCCTCTTCACCCTGCTGAGCCAAACGCTCTAAGGGTTTAATTGCAACGGAAAGCAACTGGATAATGATGGAAGCGTTGATGTAGGGTGTAACCGACATTGCGAAGATTGCACCATACTGCAGACCGCCACCGGTCAAAATCGAAAGATAGCTGAAGAAATCATTGGTGCCGGCAGCCGACATTTCTTTGATAACCGAAGGGTCAACAAAGGGAACGGGGATAACCGAACCAACACGGAAAACTAAAATGATAAAGAGTGTGAAAAGAATTTTTTTACGAATCTCGGGAATTTTCCAAGCATTTCTAATTGTTTCCAACATCTTAAATCACCTCGGCTTTTCCGCCGGCGGCTTCGATTTTGGATTTAGCGCTCTCAGAAAAAGCGGTAGCTTTTACTGTAACGGCTTTAGAAATATTGCCGTTTCCTAAAACCTTAACGCCGTCATAAACCTTGTTAACAAGGCCCTTATCCTGTAGTGCTTTTACATCAATAACTGCATCTGCATCAAAAACCTCAAGGTCTGATACATTTACAATAGCAAATTTGCTGGCAAAAATATTATTAAAGCCACGCTTAGGAACGCGTCTCTGGAGGGGCATCTGACCGCCTTCAAAACCTGCACGCATTCCACGGCCGGAACGGGCCTTTTGACCCTTATGGCCTTTACCGGCAGTTTTACCATTGCCGGAGCCATGACCTCTGCCTATACGCTTAGCCTCTTTAGTAGAGCCTGCAGCGGGAGAAAGTTCATGAAGTTTCATTGTACGCACCTCCTTAGCTTACGCTTCTGTTACCTCTACGAGGTGGGTGATTTTTTTGATTTTACCCATGGTCTGAGGATTTTCAGGCTGTACGGTTACGTCGCCGATTTTCTTAAGACCAAGTGCATGTGCGGTTGCGATTTGATCGTCTTTGCAACAAATCAAACTTTTAACCAATTTGATTTTGAGGCCTGCAGCCTTCTTTTTAGTAGCCATAGTGCTGCTTACCTCCTTAACCTAATATTTCTTTAACCGACTTGCCGCGGGTTGCTGCTACTTCCTCAGCGCTTCTAAGTGAAGCAAGACCTGAAACGGTAGCACGAACTACGTTGCAAGGGTTATTGGAACGCAGAGCCTTTGTACGGATATCTTTGATACCTACAATCTCAAGCACGGCACGAACCGGGCCGCCGGCGATAACACCGGTACCGGGAGCAGCGGGCTTAAGAAGAACGCGGCCAGCGCCGAATTCGCCTATAATTTCATGAGGAATGGTAGTACCCTTAAGTGAAACCTTAATAAGGTTTTTCTTAGCATCCTCAATACCTTTACGAATAGCATCCGGAACTTCGCCGGCTTTGCCAAGACCGTAGCCTACGATACCGTTACCGTCACCTACAACTACAAGTGCTGAGAATTTCATAATTCTACCGCCCTTAACAGTTTTAGAAACGCGGTTTATAGCTACAACACGCTCTTGCAAATCCAATGTTGATGCATCTATACCAATAGCCAAAGTTTACTCCTCCTTCGATTAGAACTTGAGGCCGCCCTCGCGGGCACCTTCGGCAAGCTCCTTAACACGTCCGTGATAAATGTAACCGCCGCGGTCGAATACGACCTCTTCGATTCCCTTATCAGCCGCACGCTTCGCAATCAGTTGACCAACCTTGCGAGCTTCCTCTTTATTACCGGTACTTCCGGCAAATTCCTTCTCAGTAGTAGAGGCGGCTGCCAGGGTTACGCCCTTTTCATCATCGATGATTTGGGCATAAATATTGGTGCTGGAGCGGAACACGTTAAGACGGGGACACGCTGCGGTGCCGCTAATCTTACCGCGAACACGCTTATGGCGATTAAGACGAGCTTTGTTGCTGTCAGTCTTTTTAACCATTGTTTGTTCTCTCCTTTATTAGCCCTTGGCGCCCTTACCGGCTTTACCTTCTTTACGACGGATATATTCGCCAGCGTACTTAATACCTTTGCCCTTATAAGGCTCGGGGGGACGCTTTTCGCGAACTTCTGCCGCAAACTGGCCTACCTGCTGTTTGTTGGGGCCGGAAATTATAATTTTGTTTGGGTTGGGAACTTCTACGGTAATACCGTCTGGCTCAGGCATAATTACCTGATGAGAATATCCCAGGTTCATAACTAAATCCTTACCTTGCTTAGCAACACGGTAACCTACGCCGTTAACCTCAAGCTCCTTTGAAAAGCCTTTAGAAACGCCTTCAACCATGTTAGCTACAAGAGTACGGGTAAGGCCGTGCAAAGCGCGATGCTCTTTTACGTCGCTGGGACGGGTTACGATAACCTCATTACCCTCAACTGCGATGGTGATTTCGGCCTTAAATGTATCGGTAAGGGTGCCTTTAGGACCCTTTACAGTAACCTCAGTGCCGTTAACCTTAACCTCAACGCCTTCGGGGATTGCAATAGGTTTATTACCAATTCTTGACATCTCTTCGCACCTCCCTTACCAAACGAAAGCGAGTACTTCGCCGCCAACATTGTTAGCGCGAGCCTGCTTGTCTGTCATAATACCCTTAGAGGTGGAGAGGATTGCGATTCCGAGGCCTTTCATAACCTTAGGCATATCCTCTACATTGGAATAGATACGCAGACCAGGCTTAGAAATTCTTCTAAGACCTTTGATGACCTGCGATTTGTTCGGGCCATATTTTAATGTTACATGAATAGTACCCTGCTTTCCGTCTTCAATGACCTGAAAGCCGCCGATGAAACCTTCATCAAGTAAAATTTGGGCAATAGCCTTTTTTACATTAGATGCAGGAATATCGACCGATTCATGCTTTGCTGAGTTTGCGTTACGAATTCTTGTAAGCATATCAGCTATTGTATCGGTGATTTGCATACCGTCAACCTCCTTTACTTGTGCTTACCAGCTAGCCTTCTTCACACCGGGGATTTCGCCCTTATATGCAAGTTCTCTAAAGCATATACGGCAAATGCCATATTTGCGAAGATAAGCGTGGGGGCGACCGCAGATTTTGCAGCGGTTATAACTTCTGGTAGAAAACTTAGCGGGTCTGGCCTGCTTGATTTTCATAGATGTTTTTGCCATAATTCCTTACTCCTTATTTCGCAAACGGGGCGCCCATAAGAGTCAAAAGCTCGCGGGCTTCCTCGTCAGTATTAGCGGTAGTAACAAAAATAATGTCCATACCTCTGACTTTGTCGATTTTATCATATTCGATTTCGGGGAAAATAAGCTGCTCTTTAATACCCATGGAATAGTTACCACGGCCATCAAATGAGTTGGGGTTGATTCCTCTGAAATCACGTACGCGTGGAAGAGCTGTACTGAAAAGTCTATCAACAAATTCGTACATTCTGTCACCGCGTAAAGTTACCTTAACGCCAATGGGCATACCCTCACGAAGTTTAAAGTTTGCAACTGACTTTTTAGCCCTGCAAACAATGGGGCGCTGACCTGTGATTTTGCCAAGGTCTTCCATAATAGCGTCAATGGCTTTTGAATTGTCTTTAGCCTCGCCGGCACCTACGTTGATAACAACCTTATCGAGCTTGGGGATCTGCATGACGCTCTTGTAGTTGAACTTATTCATCAGCGCAGGAGCGACACTTGCTTTGTATTCGTCCTTTAGCCTTGCCATGTCATTTCCTCCTTACTTAAAAGGTCTCGCCGCACTTTTTGCAAAGGCGGTCTTTTTTACCATCTTCATAAAGCTTGTGACCTACGCGGGTAGCCTTGCCACATTTAGGGCAAACGAGCTGTACCTTAGAAGCGTAGATTGCTGCTTCAGTTTCAATAATACCGGAAGGATCACCGGCTTTGCGGGGTTTAACGTGCTTTTTAACAACGTTGATACCCTCAACAATAACCTTATCCTCTTTAGGGCTTACTGCCAAAACTTTACCGGTTTTGCCACGATACTTTTCGTTGCCTGTAAGAAGAACAACGGTATCTCCTGTTTTAATGTTCATACGTTCCAACCTCCCATTAGAGTACTTCGGGAGCAAGAGAAAGAATCTTTGTATATTCCTTCTCACGAAGCTCACGAGC
>JAFNZJ010000020.1 GCA_017382915.1 Clostridia bacterium
ATGCAAACCGCAGTAATGGGGTTGCCAACGCTAAGGAAGAATGAACTTTCCTCCGGCAGGGTGTCACTGTCAGATATAACGGCAAATGCGTTCATTTGCAGGTTGTTATAATCGTGAAAACCTAAAGGACTGTGCATAATAACACGACTGTCAAGCTTAAAGCCGCTTTCCTCAAGCCTCTTTTTAGAGCGGGGATGGCAGGAGTAGAGTATAGGCATATCATACTTTTCAGCCAAGGTGTTTATAGCGCTAAAAAGTGAATTGAAGTTTTCTTCGGTGTCAATATTTTCTTCTCTATGTGCCGAAAGCAGCATATATTGTTTAGGCTCTAAGCCCAGCTTTTCAAGTATGTTGCTTGCCTTAATTTCATCAAGGTTGGACTTTAGCACCTCTGCCATGGGTGAGCCTGTAACATAGGTGCGCTCTTTAGGTAGACCGCATTCAGCAAGGTAGCGGCGTGCATGCTCACTATATGCTAAATTAACATCCGATATAATGTCAACAATACGGCGATTGGTCTCCTCCGGCAGGCATTCATCCTTACATCTGTTGCCGGCCTCCATATGGAATATAGGAATATGAAGCCTTTTTGCCGATATTGCCGAAAGGCAGGAATTGGTATCACCCAAAATAAGCAGGGCATCGGGCTTGATTTCATTCATAAGCTTATATGAACAGTTAATTATATTGCCAACGGTGGCGCCTAAATCATCGCCAACCGCATTCATATAAACTTCGGGCGCATCAAGCTTTAAATCTTCAAAGAAAACACCGTTAAGGTTATAATCATAGTTTTGACCGGTGTGTGCCAAAATGGTGTCAAAATACTTGCGGCACTTGGTTATAACGGCCGAAAGACGAATAATCTCAGGCCTTGTGCCCACCACAATAAGCAGTTTGAGTTTGCCGTTATTTTTAAATTTAACATCAGAATAATTGGTTTTAATTTCCATTTTTTATTCCTCCACAGGCAAATAAAATGTGTCGGGGTTTTGGGGGTCAAAGGCTTCATTGGCCCACATCACCGTTACAAGGTTTTCAGTTTCACTTAAATTTATAATGTTATGGGTGTAGCCCGGCAGCATATGTACTGCCTCAATTTTATTACCGCTAACTTCAAAGTTAAGCACCTCATCAGTGCCAACCTTTCTTTGCTGAATAAGACCCTTACCGCTAACCACCATAAAAAATTCCCATTTTGAGTGGTGCCAGTGCTGACCCTTGGTAATACCCGGTTTTGAAATGTTTATGCTAAACTGCCCACACTTTTTGGTTTTAAGCAGTTCGGTAAAGCTGCCGCGGTCATCCACATTCATTTTAAGGGCAAATTTCACCTTTTCCATTGGCAGGTATGAAAGGTAGGTGGAATATAACTTTTTGGCAAATGACCCGTTTGGAATTTCGGGCATAACCAGTGTTTTAGGTTGATTTTGGAATTTATAAAGCAGGTCGGCTATTTGACCTAATGTTACCTTATGGGTTATGGGTGTAAAGCAATATTCACCATTATCGGCGGGTATTGGAGTAACACCTTCAAAGCCACAGCGGTGCTCATTACCGTCAAGCGCTAAAAGCATTTCGTTTATAAGGTCATCAATATAAAGCAGTTCAAGCTCTATATCGCGGTTTGATATTTCAATGGGCAAATCATTTGCAATGTTGTGACAAAAGGTTGCTATGACCGAATTATAATTGGGTCTGCACCATTTACCAAAAAGGTTGGTAAAGCGGTAAATAAGCACCCTTGCACCCGTACCGCGAGAGTACGCTTTAAGCAAATCTTCACCCTCAAGCTTTGATTTGCCGTATGGTGAACCCTCAAATCTTCCTGTAAGGGATGCCTGAATTGAGCTTGAAAGCATTACAGGGCAG
Source organism: Clostridia bacterium (assembly GCA_017382915.1). GTDB lineage: Bacteria > Bacillota > Clostridia > Oscillospirales > Acutalibacteraceae > UMGS1279. The sequence continues at coordinate 1,873 of JAFNZJ010000020.1, forward strand.
GTGTTGTTTGCCGATTTAAGCGCAGTTAAAAGACCTTCCAGAGCCGTAACATTGCCAAGGGTAAATTCCTTTTCATCCTTTGGGCGGTTAACCCCTGCTAAATGAAAAACAAACTCACATTCCTTGCAGTAGGCGGAAAGGGCAGTACTCGCACTATCGGTGTCAAATTCAAATACCGTATGCCCCTTTTGTTTAAGGGCAAGGCAAAGATTTTTACCAACAAAACCGTTTGCTCCGGTTACCAGAATTTTCATAACCGTATCTCCTTTGCTGTGGCTAGTCTAGTCATAAAGTCGCATCTGCCTTGAATTGCGGTGCATATACACGCTCATAATAACGCCAATACCCGCCATAAGGCAAAGCAGTGATGTACCGCCCGCGCTGAAAAAGGGTAGGGGAACACCGATAACAGGTGTTATTGAAAGGCACATACCAAGGTTTATAACTATTTGTGAAAAAAGCATTGCAAAAACGCCAACGCACATTAGCTTGCCGCGCTTTTCACGGGCGATGGAGCCAATGCGTAAAATTCTAATACATATTCCTGCAAGGAGAACAAGGCATAGCAGACAACCAAAAAAGCCCAGCTCCTCACCAATACTAACAAATATAAAATCGTTATAGCTTTCGGGTACTTCGCCTGTTTGGGTAAGGGGACCACTAAAAAGGCCTTTACCAAACCAGCCGCCGTATGCTAAGGCAATTCGACCACGCCACTGCTGCCAGTCTGAGCCTTTAAGGTCGTCCTCTAAATCAAAAATTGACTGAAGTCTGGCCTGCTGGTCGGGGTTCATAACAAGAAAATATATTAGCGGTGCGGCGATTAAAACAGCTATTATCAAGATAACAAAATACCTGGCTTTAAGTCCTGCCGCAAAAAGCATTAAAGCCATAATAACGGCAAAAATCATTGCTGTACCGTCATCACCCTGAAGGTGAATAAGCAGTATTGGAAAAGCACCGTGAATTAAAAGAGGAATAAGATATTTAAGGTGATTAAGCCGTTCACCAACACGCTCTAAATGAATTGCAAAGGTAATAATAAATGCAATTTTAAGCAGTTCAGAGGGCTGAAAGGTCATACCGCCGGGAAGTCTGAGCCAGGCCTTATCATCGGTGCCCTCAGGCGCAAAGCCAATGAAAAATGTGAGTATTACCGGTATAAGACCAACCAGCACAATTATTGGCCACAGCTTTTTATAAAGGTTATAATCAAAATGTGAAACAACAATAAGTGCCACCAAACCAATAAGCAAAGCAACACTCTGTACAATAACCTGTCTGGGTCCAATATAGTTTGTGGCAGACCACACTGCTATACAACCGTAGCCGCTTGCAGCAAGCACCAAAAACAGTAGTAGCTTATCACATTCGCGTATATAGTCGGCTATTGAATTCCAAATTGAGCGCACTTGTTTCACATCCTTTGCATATCAATACACAATATATTATATAAGAAAATTACAAAATGTTCAAGTAAATACTTTAAATAGTTTAAATATTGTGTTATAATTTATTAAAATAATTGTTTACGGAGCGTTTTTAAAAGGTGAAAAAAGAGTTTACAACCCATAGCGCTAAAGAAACTGCTATGCTTGGTAAAAGGCTTGGAAGTTTAATAAATGAAAAATGTACTATTGCCTTTAGGGGTGGCTTAGGCTCGGGTAAGACCTGCTTTTCGGTTGGTGTAGCACAGGGACTTGACTATTTTGGTGAGGCTAATTCACCGACCTTTGCAATAGTTAATGAATATTTGGGCGGCAGAATGCCTATTTACCATTTTGATATGTACCGCATCGCCGATGAGGATGAGCTTTACGGCATCGGTTACTATGATTATTTAGATGAAGATAGCGTTTTGGTAATTGAGTGGAGTGAAAATATTAAGGACTGCCTGCCTGATGACAGTATTTATGTTACATTTTCAAATCAGGTGGAAAACACCCGCACAATAACCATTGAATGTTCAAAGGAAAAAGATTTTTTAAAGGAGCTGTAAAGGTTGAAGGTAGTTGCAATTGACTGC
>JAFNZJ010000004.1 GCA_017382915.1 Clostridia bacterium
ATATACCCGCCGTGCCGGAAAAGCAGGAAAAGATTGTTGCTAAATACTATAGCTTACCTATCATAGATTTTGAAACCGCCCTTTGGGAGACCATGATTAAGCTTGTTAAGGTTACCCCCCAAACCGAGTATCCTGTTATGTCTTGGGCAGATGTTGGCGCATCCAACGTTATGATGAATAATGATGGCCATTTAATTCTGTTTGGTACAATCAGGTACTTCTTTGAGCAGGTTTTAGGCAAGCTTTCAAGCATTCCTACAACTGAATTTGCATATCCTACCAAAGGCCAAAAGGATAATAACACCTATATGAATGGTACATTCATCAATATGGAACAGCTTTATAATATAGGTGTTCCCGGTTATAAGTTGGGCCTTAAAACTGATACCGGCTACGGTTATAGGGGCTTCCAGGATAACGATTCAAGGTACCCCTTTATCACCACCCACCGTCCTACCGAGCCAATTGAACTTATTATTCCTAAGGTAGGCCTTAAGGAGCGCTGCTACTTCATGGTACAAACACCTTCGCAGACCGTTGACGGCGGTACTTCACCCGATCCGGTTGTTAAGGCGTATACACCATACCGTTTTGACTGCTATGATGAAAACGGCGTTTCACTGCGTAATGTTAAGCCTCAGGCAAGCCCTTATAAGGAATGCTACCGCAGCGGCAGAACAAACGCAGGTTTAATCCCGGTTAATACTACTAAAATTATTATCAGATGCTGGACCGGTAGTGGTTATATAAGACTTCTTGGTATAGGTTATTTTGATAAAGCACAGTAGTGTTTAAGATTTAAAATTTAAAGCGGCACCCTTTTGTGGTGCCGCTTTTTATATAAGAAATGTAAGAAGGGGTAAAAATGGTAAATTTAGGTAACGACTGGGATAATATTTTAGCCGATGAATGGCGCAAGCCGTACTATATTTTACTGCGTAATTTTTTAAAGGAAGAATATAAAACCAAAACAATATACCCAAATATGCACAACATTTTTAATGCCCTTAAATACACCCCCTTTGAAAAAGTAAAGGCGGTTATTATTGGGCAGGACCCATATCACGGTCCGGGACAGGCACACGGACTTTGTTTTTCGGTGCAAAAGGGTGTTGACATACCGCCATCACTGCAAAACATATATAAGGAATTGGCAAATGATGTAGGCTTTAAGCACCCCGGTCACGGCTATTTGGTAGACTGGGCAAAGCAGGGTGTTTTAATGCTTAACACAGTGCTGACAGTAAGGGCGGGTGCCGCCGCAAGCCACCGCCGTATGGGGTGGGAAATTTTTACCGACACCGTTATTAGTAAGCTTAATGAAAAGCAAACCCCCGTTGTGTTTTTGCTTTGGGGTAAGCCCGCGGCAGAAAAGGCGGCAAAAATAACAAACCCCCTGCACCTTAAGCTTGAAGCACCGCATCCAAGCCCGCTTTCGGCACATAGGGGGTTTTTAGGTTCAAAACATTTTTCAAAGGCTAATGAGTTTTTGGTTAAAAACGGTATTGAGCCAATAAATTGGCAGATAGGGGACTGATTATTTTTTATAGGCTACCTCATTTTCAAGGGGTTTGCCGTTAAAATAATCATCAAAATTATCTAAGGTCTTGCGGGCAATAGCCTGCAGGGCCTCTTCTGTTAAAAACGCCTGGTGAGAGGTTAGTACCACATTTGGGTTGCTTATAAGCAGGGTAAGTGTGTCATCCTTAATAAGGGTGCCGCTCATATCCTCAAAAAACAGGTCGGTTTCTTCTTCATATACATCCAGCGCCGCGCCGCGTACACGCTCACTGTTAAGGGCGTCTAAAAGGGCGGCGGTATCAATAAGTGACCCACGCGATGTGTTTATAATAAACACATTTTTTTTCATTTTGGCAAATGCCTGCTCATTTAATATGTGGTATGAGCTTTCGGTAAGGGGGCAGTGCAGTGATATTACATCACTCTTTTCAAAAAGGGTGTCAAGGTCAACATATTCAATTTCGCTGTCCTTTACGGGGTATGGGTCATAGGCAATAACCTTCATACCAAAGCCGCGGCAAATGTTAATAAAAACGCGTCCAATAATACCGGTACCAATAACACCCACCGTTTTGCCGTAAAGGTCAACACCCATAAGACCGTTAATGCTAAAGTTAAAGTCGCGCGTTCTGCTAACGGCGCGGGCAAGCTTGCGGTTTACGGTAAGCAAAAGACCCATTGCGTGCTCAGCCACCGCATAGGGTGAATAGGCAGGTACCCTTACAACCTTAATGCGGTCCTTTGCTGCCTTAAGGTCAACATTACTAAATCCTGCCGAGCGCATTGCCAAAATACCAACATTATTTTTTTCTAAAATATCAATGGTTTTTGCATCAACCTCATCATTAACAAAGGCGCAAACACCGTCAAAATCGGCAGTAACCTTGGCCGAGTGGTGGTTTAACTTACCCTCAAAATAAACCAGTTCATACCTGCCGTCGTTATATTCATCAAACCAAATTCTATCATATGGTTTGGTGTCAAAAAAGGCTATTCTTTTCATAAAATCGCTCCACAAAAAATGTTTTATTTATTATAACACAAATCCACCCGAAAATACATAGCCAAATGGCAAAATATATTTACTTTTTAATTTTTTTGATATATAATATATTCAGATAAAGAGTAGGAGTTTTAAAATGAAAAAAATTATTTGCTTGATGCTGTGCTTTGCCATCATTTTTTGCTTTGCGGGTTGCGGTGAGCAAAGCCCCGAAAAGTTAGCCTATGATGAGCTTATAAACGCCCTTGAAGAACAAAAGGTTATTGCCATAAACCCAAGGGTAGAGCAGGACTCAAAAGGTCAAAAATATATTACCGCCGATGTTAAAAATTTAAGCAATGTTGAGGTTAGCGAAGTCGTGCTTGCCTTTGCGGTGTGGAACTATAAGGGCGCCCCTGTTATTATTAAAAGTATGGCAAACCCCAATAATCAAAACTATGAATTTCAACTTAATTTGCCCGATGATGTAAAAATTCCCGCCAATGAAATGTGGAACGGAATCGGCGGAGTCTTTTTGCATAAAAATTGCCCGAGTGTAAAATATGTCAAGGCAGTAGTGGTATCCTGCAAAATGGGGGTTAGAAAATTTAACAACCCACATTATAAAAACTGGAAAAAAACACTTGTAAATAAAACACTTGAGGACTGGATGAAGTAAAAAATCAGCCCCCGCTTAAATATTAAGCGGGGGCTAATTGTATATAAATGGGGGTAAGTTAGAACAAACTTTATCAGCAATTGAGTTATTTGGTTTCTTTAGCAGTATTTAAGGTAGAAATTAAAATCTTTTTTATCTCTATACAATCCCTTAACAAAGAGGCACCTTCTTTTTCGGTAATGTATTCAGATAAAACAAGCAATCTAAGCCAATATTCTGTTTCGGCAGTTTCTTTTAAAGAAATTTGAAATTTTGCAATAAAATCAGCCTTACTGTTTCCGTAAATGGCTTCATTAGCGTTAGCGCCAATAGAAGTAGCGCTACGAATAATTTGCTTAGAAATTGTGTTTTCGCGCTTTTCTTTAACAAGATATTTATTAAGCTTTACAATACGGGCTGCAAAAAGCAACGATTTGTCTAATAACGGATTTTCGGTTTTCATTTTGTTTCCTCTTTTATAAAGAATAAATAAAAAAGAATAAAGAATAATGAATAATTAAAGCGGCATACCAATTATTATTTTTTCATTATTCTTTATTCTTTCTTCTTTTAGGCGAGATTTTTCTCGCCGCTTTTGGCACCCCCTGCGAGAATCGAACTCACATCTAACCCTTAGGAGGGGTTTATTCTATCCATTAAACTAAGGAGGCGGATATGATAATTTGTTTATCTCTGCTTAAATATATTACAGTAAAATCGGCGGTTTGTCAATTATAAAATGCTTAAGACTTGTTAAAATAATATCTATTGGCTTTTTGGCTAAAAAATGCTTGAATAGAGTGTTAAAAAATGGTAAAATAAGTAATGTATTAGTATTCATATTAAAAAGGAGAACACCGTAATGGAAATACAACTGCAGGACCTTATTGAACAAATAAAAAAAGATGGCGTTGAAGCGGCCGAGACCGAGGCCGAGGCCATAATTAAAGCCGCCAAAGAAAAGGCAGATAAAATCGTTGCCGATGCAAATGCCAAGGCTGAGAAAATTATGCAGGATGCAAAAGCAGAAAACGACCGCACCGTAAAATCGGGTGAGGAGTCGCTTCGTCAGGCAGGTCGCAATTTGCTTATATCTTTTAGAGAAAGTGTTGCAAAGCAGCTTGAGGCCATTGCGGGTGAAAATGTTACTGCCGTTTACTCATCCGATTCACTGGCAAAGCTTATTATAACCGTGGTTGAAGGCTGGGCAAATAAACCCGATGCCGAAAATTTAGAGGTTATTTTAAACAGCGATGATTTAAAAAAGTTAGAGCAAACTCTGCTTGCAGGGCTTAAAGAAAAAATGCTTGGTGGCGTTACCCTTAAAGCAAATAATAATTTTGATAAGGGTTTTCGCATTGCCACCAATAATGGCGCCGCTTATTATGATTACTCTGCCGAAGCAGTGGTTGAAATGCTTTCAAACTATCTTAGCCCCAAGGTTACTGAACTTTTGAAAGAGGCTGAATAAACCATGGCTGAATATTATTTAATAGCACAGCTGCCATCACTTGATGCAGTTAATGAAAATATGCCACTACCCATCACTGAGGAGCGGTTTTTAGAGCTTTGTGACCGCTTTTTGGGTAAAAGGGCGGCGGCCGAAATAAAGTCGCTTACCTTGGCCCCCGCACTAGACCAGGTTAAATCAAGTTCGGTTTTGGTGCAGGCTTTTAATGAGGGTGAAAAGGCTTTAAGACTTGCCCTTGCAAAGGTCAGGGCAACTAAAAATAAAAAGCCCTTTGATTTAGGGGATATTCAGGTTTCGGATGAGCTTATAAAGGTGGCAGAAGCCGCGGTGGAGCAGGAAAGCCCGCTGGATGCCGAAAAGTATTTGTCCGACTACCGACTATCATTTTTAGAAACCCTAAAACCGGTAGGCGCTTTTTCAGAAGAATTTGTCTTTTATTATGGGCTAAAGCTAAAGCTGCTGCTTCGTATAAGGCGGTTTGATACAGCCAAGGGTGAGGCCGCATATAAAAATATTTATAACACCATTTTGGGTGAAGATAGGCTGGAGGATAAACAATGACCGAAAATATAGGTAAGGTTGTAAGCATTAACGGAAACCTGGTTTCAGTTGAATTTGAAGGCAATGTTTCCATGAATGAAATATGCTATGTTAAGGTGGATAATACCGCCCTTAAAAGTGAGGTTATTCGCATTAGGGGTAAGGTTGCCCAAATACAGGTTTATGAAATGACCGGCGGCATAAAATGCGGTGATGAGGTTCAGTTTACCGGTGATATGCTTTCGGCTGAGCTTGGACCGGGTCTGCTTGGTCAAATTTATGACGGACTTCAAAATCCCCTGCCAATTTTGGCAGAGCAGGCAGGCTGGTTTTTAGAGCGCGGCAACTATGCCGACGGACTGGATGCCAATAAAAAGTGGGAATTTACCCCCACCGCCAAGGTGGGCGATACCCTGCGTGCGGGCGAATATATAGGCACCGTACCCGAAGGCCCCTTTACCCATAAAATATTTGTACCCTTTTATTTAAACGGTAGCTACACCCTTAAAAGTATAGTAGAAAAGGGTGAGTACACCGTAAAAGAAACGGTTGCCGTTATAGCCGATGAGCGCGGCAAAGAAATACCCGTTTCACTGTCCTTTAAATGGCCGGTTAAACGCGCCGTAAGATGTTATAGTGAAAGGTTAGCCCCTAAAGAAACTATGGAGACCAAGGTTCGCCTTATTGACTCCTTCTTCCCCGTAGCAAAGGGTGGTACCTACTGTACCCCAGGCCCGTTTGGTGCGGGCAAAACTGTATTACAGCACACCACATCAAAGTATGCCGATGTTGACATAGTAATCATTGCCGCCTGTGGTGAGCGTGCGGGTGAGGTTGTTGAGACTATAACCGAATTCCCCGAGCTTACCGACCCCAAAACAGGCCATTCCCTTATGGAGCGTACCATTATTATTTGTAACACATCATCCATGCCGGTTGCATCGCGTGAGGCTTCGGTTTACACCGCAGTAACCCTTGCTGAATATTATCGCCAAATGGGACTTAATGTTTTGCTTTTGGCCGACTCTACCTCGCGTTGGGCACAGGCTTTAAGAGAAATGTCCGGCAGGCTGGAGGAAATCCCCGGTGAGGAAGCCTTCCCCGCCTATTTGGAAAGCTATATTGCCGCCTTTTATGAAAGGGCAGGTTATGTTCGTTTGCCCGATGGCAGTACAGGTTCGGTTACAATCGGCGGTACCGTATCCCCCGCGGGCGGTAACTTTGAGGAGCCTGTAACACAGGCAACACTTAAGGTTGTCGGCGCCTTCCACGGGCTATCGCGTGAAAGGTCGGATGCACGAAAATACCCCGCTATTGACCCGCTTATTTCTTGGTCAAAATATAGTAGCGTTATTGATACCAAAAAATCAGATTATTGCAAAAAAATCCTTCATGAGGGTGAAGAAATTGACTCTATGATGAAGGTTATCGGTGAAGAGGGCACAACCCTTGCCGACTTTATAACCTATTTGAAGGAGCAAATGCTGGATGCCGTTTATCTGCAGCAAAACTCCTTTGATGCGGTTGATGCCAACAGCGGCACGGACCGTCAGCGTTATGTTACCGATAAGCTTATTTATATTTTAGGTAGTGAATATTCCCTGTCTAATAAAGAGGATGCGCGTGTATTCTTTAACCGTATGCGCCAAAAATTTATTGACTGGAACTATACCGAATTTAAAACCGAAGCCTTCAATAAGGTTGAGAATGAGCTTGATGCCATTTACAGTGAAGGCGGCGGAACACTTACTACTAGCGCAGAGCTTTTGTTAAAGGACGGTGAGTAAGAATGAACAAGGTATTTAACCGTATTGAATCTATTGCAGGTAGCGTTATTACCGTAAAGGCAACAGGGGTAAGATATAATGAATTGGCACAAATAAATACCCGCTTTGGTAAATCGCTTGCACAGGTTAATAAAATTGATGGTGACACCGTATCTCTGCAGGTTTTTGCGGGCGGTCAGGGTGTTTCCACAGGTGATGAGGTTCGCTTTTTAGGTCACGATATGCGTATATCCTTTAGTGATGACCTGCTGGGCAGAATTTTTAACGGCTCGGGTGAGCCTATTGATAACGGTCCCGCCCTTCATGATAATATGACCAACATCGGCGGTCCTTCGGTTAACCCAACCAAGCGTATTCTTGCCAACCGTATGATGAGAACAAATATACCCATGATTGATATGTTCAACACCTTGGTTGTATCACAAAAACTGCCAATATTCTCAATCTCGGGTGAGCCCTATAACCAACTGCTTGCACGCATTGCAATGCAGGCCGAAGCCGATGTAATCGTGCTTGGCGGTATGGGTCTTAAGTATGATGACTTCCTTTATTTTAAGGATGAGCTTTCAAAGGGCGGAGCGCTTAGCAAAACCGTTATGTTTATTCATACCGCATCCGACCCCACCGTTGAATGTATGATGATACCCGATATGGCGCTTGCCGTGGCTGAACAGTTTGCCCTTCAGGATAAGGATGTTTTGGTACTGCTTACCGATATGACCAACTTTGCCGACTCCATGAAGGAAGTGGCTATCACCCAAGAACAGGTGCCCTCCAACCGCGGATACCCCGGTGACCTTTATTCACAGCTTGCCGCCCGTTATGAAAAGGCGGTTGACTTTGCAAACTCCGGCTCGGTAACGGTTTTGGCGGTTACCACCATGCCGGGTGATGATGTAACCCACCCCGTACCCGATAATACAGGCTATATAACCGAAGGTCAGTATTACCTTAAGGGTGGCCGTATTGAACCCTTTGGCTCACTTTCGCGTTTAAAGCAGAATGTAAACGGCAAAACCCGTAAGGACCACCGCGCCCTTATGGACGGTATGATTCGTTTATATTCCGCTTATAAAGAAACGGTTGAAAAGAAAAATATGGGCTTTGCAATGAGCCGTTGGGATGAAAAGCTTTTAAAATACGGTGAGCTTTTTGAAAACAAGCTAATGGACCTTTCGGTAAACCTTACACTTGAGCAGGCTCTTGATTTAGGTTGGCAAATTTTGGCCGAATGCTTTGAAAAGGATGAAACAGGCATAAAAACCGACCTTACTGATGAATTCTGGCCTGAACAGTCTGGGGGTCAGTAATTTTGGCAAAAATCAAATTAACTAAAAATGAGTTAAAGGTACAAAAGGATGCCCTTAAAATGTACCGTAGATATTTGCCTACACTAACACTTAAAAAGCAACAGCTTCAGGCTGAAATCCGCACTATTGAGGCCAAGGCCAAAGCGGTGCGACAGGCTAAAGCCGACCTTGAAAAAAGCTTTAATTCTTGGATAGCGGTCTTTAGCGAGGCAGAAGCCTTCCCCGATGGAATAATAACGGTAAGCAATGTCCGTAAGGGCAGGGGTAATATCGCAGGTGTTGATATACCCACCTTTGACGGCGCCGATTTCAAAAGGGGTGACTATGATTTGTACTACACCCCCCTTTGGGTGGATATAGCGGCAAATCATATGCAGCAGGCTATGATGCTTGATTTAGAGGCCGAGGTGTTAGATGAGCAGGTCGAACTTTTAGGTGCCGAGCTGCGTGCGACCTCACAAAGGGTAAACCTTTTTGAAAAGGTTAAAATTCCCGAAACCGAGGAAAACATTAGAAAAATATCTATTTATATGGCAGACCAACAGGTTAATGCCGTAGTGCGTTCTAAAATTTCTAAAGGTAAAATCGCCCTTCGCGGTAAAGAAGCTTTTGAAAGGCAGGTTGATTTATCATGATAGTGCCTATGAAAAAAGTTTCGCTTATAATTATGGGCGATAAAAAGACCGAAGCCCTTAAAAAACTGCGTAAGCTTGGGCTTTTGCATATTCAAATTGAAGAGGGCTCCGGCCAAAAGCTAATAGACCTTAATGAAAAGGTAGCCCTTATTGAATCTGCAATTTACTCCTTAAACGGGGGCAAAAAAATCACACCCAAAAATATAACTGCTGCTAAATCGCTTAAAATCGCAGAGGAAATACAGGATTTTACCGAACAAAAAAAGCAGTATATTTCACAGCTTGCCGCATTAGAAACCGAACTGGAGCGGCTTAAAAGCTGGGGCGAGGTTGACCCCGAAAAAATC
>JAFNZJ010000021.1 GCA_017382915.1 Clostridia bacterium
CAATAACAACTACATCGGGCTGTGTTTCGGTACTAAAATCGTAAACAGAAGCCTTGTCGCTAATGAATTTATTAAGGTACCTGTCATACATATAAGATGCCGCTTTGGCTTCATTATATGAGAACATACTACCCGATACCGAAGCTACTCTGAACTCAGCATTAAAGTGGCGTGCGGTAAGCATGCCAAAGCTTTTTGAAATATCACTACGATAAACTGAATTTGCATCCTTATCAACAGCGTTTACAATACCACTACCGCAGGTAACCGAATCGCCTATAAACTGAATCTTTTTAGCTTTTTCGGCGGGGGCATCAAATAAGGTACCATTAAACTTAATACCGTTTGCGGTAACCGACCAAGCCTCACTTGCTTTAAAGAACTGAACGGTATGGTAACCGGGTTTAAGTCCCGAAACGATGGTAACATCTCCAACGGCACCCAAGCCTTCAATAATAACCTCTTTTCTGCCGGTGAAGTCATTATCAATAACACAGTATGCCAATACTCTACCAACACCGCTGGTTGGCCATGATACAACATCGGTCAAAACTATGTCACCACTAAATTCACCCTGCATAACAAAACCGGAATAGCTCCAGTCCATTTTAAGATTATTGCTGTTGTCAAAGGCTGCACGGCTGGTAAGCTTAATATTTGATTCAATCTGTTTCATAGTTAACTCCTGTGCGGGGAAGGATACAGGGCCGTCTTCATTTAAGGCAACATCCCAACCTGCTAAATACTGTGCAAGTAAAACTGCATCATCAAGTGTAATTCCGAGCTGACCATCAACATTGGCTACATATAAATTAAGCTCAATTTCCCAACCGGCTACATACTGTGCAATTAAAACTACATCATCAAGGTTTAACTTTTCATCAGAGTTAACATCGCCCAACATACCTTTGGAAACCTTAACAAAGTCGCCGCCGATTATTGAAACATAGTTAATAGCTAAGCTACCTTCTGCGGCAGAGCTTACCCTTTCAAGCTTAAAGGTATATTCGTCAGCTGTAAGTCCGCTTTCTAAAACAAGCTCTTTTGTGCCGGCAGCTACGGTAATATCCCTTAACTTTGTACCACCAACATAAAGGGCAACGGTAACAGGTTGCTCTGCAGTAAAGCTTGCTTTGACGGTTTCACTGCCATCTACAGTAAATTCAAGGAAGGCTGCATCCTCATTTAAGGTTGCTGCGTTACCTGAAACATCAGCGCCCTCATAAACAGAGTACCAATTTTCAATAAGATATTTACCGCTGATTGCCTTTGATGTGCCTTCTGTCACATCGCCCATTTCCATATCAACATCATCACCATAGGCAAAAACGCCGGTGGTAAAGCAGCATATAGTCATAAGAACCGAAAGCAATACAGCTGTAATTTTGCGTAAGCTTATACTTTTCAAAATAAAAACCCCTTTTCTTAAAGGCTATACTATACTTGCATTTTATCATTTTTTTCAGACAAAAGCAATACCTATTTTATTTTTTTTCAAAAAAATAAAGCAGAGGATTAGTCCTCTGCTTTAGGGAGTTGTGATTAGGGAGAACTTGGTTTTTCGCCGTTGTTTTCCCCGTCGCAAAGTTTCCAAGCCTTGTAAGACACAAAGTATTACTACAGCTTGTCAACTTTGCGAGCGAACAAAACATTCGGCTACAAAACTGCAAAGCACCTAAAACGGATGTATTTTTGATAGGATAAAAGGCAAAAAGCCGCGGTAACGCTGAC
>JAFNZJ010000022.1 GCA_017382915.1 Clostridia bacterium
GTCTGTGAAGTGTCGGAGCACGGTTGAGAAGTACGGGGTGATCCTTGATAACGGTCTCAAGTGCGTCCCAAACCTCGGTTCCTGCACGCTCTACCATCTTTCTTGCAGTCTTAACGTTGGAAACGATACCGGTCTCGGCAAGTCTCTTCATAATGAAGGGCTTAAAGAGTTCGATAGCCATTTCCTTAGGAAGACCGCATTGATACATTTTAAGTTCAGGACCTACAACGATAACCGAACGACCGGAGTAGTCAACACGCTTACCAAGAAGGTTTTGACGGAAACGGCCTTGCTTACCCTTAAGCATATCTGAAAGGGATTTTAAAGCACGGTTGTTGGGGCCTGTAACGGGCTTACCGCGACGACCGTTATCAATAAGGGCGTCAACAGCCTCCTGCAGCATTCTTTTCTCATTGCGAACAATGATGTCGGGGGCAGAAAGCTCTAACAACCTTTTAAGACGGTTGTTACGGTTAATAACGCGGCGATACAAATCATTAAGGTCAGATGTGGCAAAACGGCCACCGTCTAACTGTACCATTGGGCGCAAATCGGGTGGAATAACAGGAATGCAGTCCAAAATCATCCACTCGGGGCGGTTGCCCGAAACGCGGAAGGCGTCTAAAACCTCTAAACGCTTTAATATACGGGCAGCCTTTTGAGCGCTGGCTGTTTCAAGCTCTTCTCTGAGCTCGGCACAGGTTTTCTCTAAATCAATTTCCTCCAGCAGCTTTTTAATGGCCTCAGCACCCATACCTGCTTCAAAGTCATTTTCATACTTTTCACGGTACTCTCTGTACTGGGTTTCATTTAATAACTGCTTTTTCTCCAATGGTGTGTCACCGGGGTCGGTAACAATGTACTGTGAAAAATACAGTACCTGCTCAAGCTCACGAGGAGTGAGAGCTAAAGCTAAACCCAAACGGGAAGGAATTGTTTTATAATACCAAATGTGTGAAACGGGGGCTGCAAGCTCAATAATACCCATACGCTCACGGCGAACCTTTGCGCGGGTAACCTCAACACCGCAACGCTCACAGACCTTGCCCTTATAGCGAATTCTTTTATACTTACCGCAGTGGCATTCCCAGTCCTTTTGGGGTCCAAAAATGCGCTCACAGAAAAGACCGCTTGTTTCGGGCTTTAAGGTACGATAGTTAATGGTTTCAGGCTTGGTAACCTCACCATGTGACCAGCTTCTGATTTGTTCGGGAGATGCCAGACCAATTTTAATTGATTCAAATTCTATACAATCCATACTGACTACCTCCTAAATTAAAGATTTTCTTCATCGGCAAAATCATCATCATTTTGCTCAATAATGTCTTCGCCATTTTCATCCTGTAAAGCATAACCATCAAAGCTGTTTTCTTCTGCAACGGTCTGCTCATCAAAAACTACATCGTCTTCAGGGGCGGAAACCGGAACAAAGTCAAACTCATCATCATCAAAGGTTTGCTTAAGGTCGATTTCGTTTTCATCCTTATCAAGTACCTTAACATCAAGTGCCAAGGACTGAAGCTCTTTAATAAGAACCTTAAAGGATTCAGGAATACCGGGTTCGGGAACGTTTTGACCCTTAACAATGGCCTCATAGGTCTTAACACGACCTACAACGTCGTCCGACTTAACGGTTAAGATTTCCTGCAGGGTGTAGGCTGCGCCGTATGCCTCAAGTGCCCAAACCTCCATCTCACCAAAACGCTGACCGCCGAATTGAGCTTTACCACCCAAGGGCTGCTGAGTAACAAGTGAGTAAGGACCGGTTGAACGGGCATGGATTTTATCATCAACAAGGTGATGAAGCTTAAGGTAATACATATAACCTACTGTTACAGGGTTATCAAATTTTTCACCGGTGCGTCCATCATAAAGGGTGAACTTACCGTCAATTTTGCTGGGGTCAACAGTGTAATCACTGTCGGCAGGCATATCTGCACGGTCAACGAATTCATCGTGGATACAGTTAGCCATTTTAAAGCATTCGTGAATATCGGCTTCATGTGCGCCGTCAAATACGGGGGTGCAAACCTTCCAGCCTAATGCGGCGGCGGCATAGCCTAAATGCACCTCAAGCACCTGACCGATGTTCATACGCGAAGGAACACCAAGGGGGTTAAGAACTATATCAAGGGGTGTACCGTCCTTAAGGAAGGGCATATCCTCACTAGGAAGTATGCGTGAAACAACACCCTTATTACCGTGACGACCGGCCATTTTATCGCCCACAGAGATTTTACGCTTTTGGGCAATATAGCAGCGAACAACCATATTTACGCCGGGGCTTAACTCTGATGCGTTTTCACGGGTAAATACCTTAACATCAACAATGGTGCCGTACTCACCGTGGGGTACACGAAGTGAAGTATCCCTAACCTCGCGTGCTTTTTCACCAAAGATGGCACGAAGAAGTCTTTCTTCAGCGGTAAGCTCGGTTTCACCCTTAGGTGTAACCTTACCTACTAATATATCACCTGAACGAACCTCTGCACCGATGCGGATAATACCGCGCTCATCAAGGTCTTTAAGGGCATCCTCACCTACGTTAGGAATATCGCGGGTGATTTCCTCCGGACCAAGCTTGGTGTCACGGGCTTCAAGCTCATATTCCTCAATATGAATTGAGGTGTAAACATCATCACGCACAAGACGCTCATTAATTAAAACAGCATCCTCATAGTTATAACCTTCCCAGGTCATAAAGCCGATAAGTGCGTTTTTACCAAGGCTGATTTCACCGTTGCTGGTAGCGGGACCGTCGGCAATAACCTCACCCTTGGCTACCTTTTGACCCTCATTTACGATGGGGCGCTGGTTAATACAGGTGCCGTGGTTGGAGCGTAAGAACTTAATAAGGTTATAATCGGCAACCTCACCGTTCTTTTGCAGAATTGTAATGCGGTCGGCAGAAACGCGGGTAACGGTACCCTCCTCCTTAGCAACTACAACTACACCGGAATCAACGGCGGCCTTATATTCCATACCGGTACCAACAATTGGGTTTTCGGTTTTAAGAAGCGGAACAGCCTGCTTCTGCATGTTTGAACCCATAAGTGCACGGTTGGTATCATCATTTTCAAGGAAGGGAATCATTGCGGTAGCAACAGAAACTACCATCTTAGGTGAAACGTCCATAAAGTCGGCCTTTTCACGCTCAATTTCCATAAAGCGGTCACGGAATCGGGCATTAACCCTGGCGTTTTTAAAGGTACCGTCTTCATTAAGGGGTTCGTTAGCCTGTGCAACGATAAACTCGTCCTCTTCATCGGCTGTCATATAGCAAACTTCATCTAAAACGCAACCGGTTGCCTTATCAACGCGGCGGAAGGGTGCTTCAATAAAGCCGTAATCATTGATTTTAGCAAAGGTTGCAAGGTATGAAATAAGACCGATGTTAGGACCTTCAGGAGTTTCAATTGGGCACATACGACCGTAGTGGCTGTAGTGAACGTCACGCACCTCAAAGCTGGCGCGGTCACGCGAAAGACCACCTGGACCAAGTGCCGAAAGACGACGCTTATGGGTAAGCTCTGACAAGGGGTTGGTCTGATCCATAAACTGTGAAAGAGGTGATGAACCAAAGAACTCTTTAATAGCAGCGCTTACGGGGCGTGCGTTAATAAGTGAAAGAGGAGTAATGGTGTCAACATCCTGAGCCTGAAGGTTCATTTTTTCACGGATGCTGCGCTCCATACGGGAAAGACCAATGCGGAACTGGTTTTGAAGCAGTTCACCAACCGAGCGGATACGACGGTTGCCCAAGTGGTCAATATCATCAACCGAGCCTACGCCATAGGGCAGACCCATAAAGTAGTTAACAGATGCCAGAATATCATCAACTGTAACATGCTTTGAAACAAGCAGGTCGGCATTGGCAATAATAGCCTCGGTAAGGGCATCGTCGCCGTCGCAGTTTTCTAAAATATCCTTCAGTACATCAAATGAAACCCACTCATTTACGCCTGCGGCATAAACGGTGTCATAAACCTTTTGACTGACAAAGTTTTTAAGGTCAACGGTACCGCTTGAAAGCACCTTAAAGTCGCGGGTATTACCCTCAGGGTCGGTAAGGCTTAATACTACCGATTTTACACCCTTATTTTGAATAAGGCGTGCATCCTCACGGGTTAAGATAGCACCTGCATCAAAAAGAACCTCACCTGTCATTGGGTCAGCAACGGGCTGAGCCAAGGTGTAGCCCTCAATACGGGGAGCAAGTGATAACTTTTTATTATACTTATAACGGCCTACTCTTGAAATCTCATAACGGCGAGCATCAAATAAAAGCTGCCGAATATGATTTTTAGCACCCTCAACGGTGGCAGGCTCACCGGGGCGGAGCTTTTTGTACACTTCAATAAGGGCAGCGTCGGTGTTGGCGGCGGTGTCCTTTTCTAAAGTGGCAAAAAGGCGCTCATCCTCACCTAAAACCTCAGTAATCTCATGGTTGGCAGAAAGTGAAGTGTTACCAAACGCACCAAGAGAACGAACAAAGGTACTAAGTGGGAAGCGGCGGTTTTTATCAATACGAACATGGATAACATCCACATCGTTTTTATCGGTTTCATACTCTAACCAAGCACCGCGGTTAGGAATAATGGTTGAAGTCCAAAATTCTTTACCGTTGCGCTCATCGGTACCAAAGTATGCACCTGGTGAACGAACAAGCTGTGAAACAATAGCACGCTCAGCACCATTAATAACAAAGGTGCCCGATTCGGTCATAAGTGGGAATTCACCCATAAAGACCTCATTTTCTTTAATTTCGCCTGTTTCTTTATTAAGTAGGCGTGCGCGTACGCGAAGGGGTGCCGAATAGGTGGTATCCCTTGCCTTGCATTCTGTTACGCTATATTTAGGAGTATCGTCCAGCCTGTAGTCAATAAAATCCAACTGTAGATTTTCTGAATAATCGGTGATTGAAGACATCTCCTCAAACACTTCTTTTAGACCTTTTTCGATAAACCACTGGTACGAGTTTTTTTGCACCTCAATGAGGTTGGGCATATCGATAACCTCATTGATTTTCGAAAAACTCATACGCTCATTGTTGCCAAGCATAACCTTTTTTGGCGCCATAGGTTTTATTCACTCCTTTTTATTTTAACCAAACGGATACAAAGTGATAAGGGTTACCTTAAGGTAACAATGCCCATCACAACCACTATTTTTGCGGAATTTTTGTGTAAAAGGCATAAGCCCCCTACCCACTTACTTCCGAAAATAAGTGATATGTACCCATCATTAGACAGTTTATCATTATATCCTATAATTTTCCTGTTGTCAATAGCTTTTAGAAAATTTTTCCGAAAAATTTTTTTGGTATAAAAAGCAATAAAAAAAAACCGCTTTGCAAAGCAAAGCGGGGTGCGAAAATATTATTTATTAGTGGCAGCCTTCACAGTCATGGCAGTCGTGACAGGGCTCACCCAAAATTGGCACAGGGTCAATACCCTGCTTGGTGTAATAGTCACGAAGGGCGGCTTTAATTGCCTGCTCTGCCAAAACGGAGCAGTGAATTTTATGTGGTGGCAAACCACCCAAGGCCTCAACAACGGCTTTGTTTGAAAGCTCGATAGCCTTGTCAATAGGCTGACCTTTAATCATTTCGGTTGCTATTGAGCTGGTAGCAATTGCCGATGCACAGCCATAGGTTTTAAACTTAACATCGGTAATAATGCCGTTTTCAATTTTTAAAAAGATTTTCATTATATCGCCACATTTGGCGTTGCCTACCTCACCTACGCCGTCGGCGTTTTCAATTTCGCCAACATTGCGGGGATTGGTAAAATGCTCCATAACCTGTTCGGTGTACATAAATTATTCTCCTTTTTCCTCAGACTTTATTTTATCCCAAAGGGGTGACATTGCCCTTAATCTTTCAATTATCGGTGGCAGTACCGATAAAATATAATCGGCATCCTCCAAGGTGTTATCATCGCTAAAGCTAAGCCTTAATGAGCCGTGTGCAATTTCATGCTTTAGTCCAATGCTAAGCAGTACGTGGCTTGGGTCAAGCGAGCCGGAAGTACAAGCCGAGCCTGATGATGCGGCAACGCCCTTTAAGTCTAACATTAAAAGCAGCGATTCACCCTCAACACCCTCAAAGCAAAGGCTTACGTTACCGGGCAGGCGGTGCACCCTGTCGCCGTTAAGGCGGCTACGCTCAATTTTAGTGGCGCCATCAATGATTTTATCACGTATTTGAATTAACTTTTCATTGCGCTGCTGCATAGTGCTAACGGCAAGTTCAATGGCCTTACCCATACCAACTATGCCTGCGGTATTTTCAGTACCTGCACGACGACCCTTTTCCTGTGCGCCGCCATCAATAAGGTTGGGTATAACCAGTCCACGGCGCATATAAAGTGCGCCAACACCCTTAGGGCCGTGGAATTTATGTGCCGACATTGAAAGCAGGTCAATGCTGCAGTCCTTAACATCTATTGCAACGTTGCCAACGGCCTGAACAGCATCGGTATGAAAAATTACGCCGTGTTTTTTACAAATTTCGCCAATTTCTTTAACCGGTTGAATAGTGCCTATTTCATTATTGGCATACATTATGGTAACCAGTGCGGTATCTTCCCTAATGGCTTCTTCAAGTTCATCCAAACGGATGATGCCGTTTTCATGCACCGGCAAAAGGGTTACTTCAAAACCATTTTTTTCAAGGCGCTCTAAACAGTGAAGAACTGCGTGATGCTCAAAAGCGGTGGATATAATGTGCTTTTTGCCTTTTTTTGCCATTGCTTCGGCAACGCCTTTAATGGCCCAGTTATCCGACTCACTGCCGCCTGCGGTAAAGTAAATTTCTTTATCCATGGCGCCAATGGCAGCTGCTACACGCTGGCGTGCTATATTAACGGCGGCCTTTGACCTGTTGCCAAGGTCATAAAGGCTGGATGCGTTACCATATTCATTTGTAAGGTAGGGCATCATTTCATCCAGTACTACCTTTGAAAGTGCGGTGGTTGCCGCATTATCGGCATAAATAAAGGGTTGCATAAGCTTTAAATACTTCCTTTTCATTTTTTATGTATCTATTGTATACCATTTTAGTATAGTTTGCAATATTTTTTTATAAAAAACCGCATTATCTTAAAATTTTGTACAGTATAACAAAAAAACTTTATCCCCTAGCCCCCTTAATGGAAATTTTAGGCAAAAGCATAATATTTATAACGGGGGTGGGCATACTTTTATGGGTGATAAAATGCTTAAGGTAATAATAAGAACAGTTTTAATGTACATTTTTGTAAGCGTTGGTGTGCGCCTTATGGGTAAAAGGCAGATTGGTGATATGCAACCTACCGAGCTGGTCGTGACTTTACTTATTTCAGAAATTGCGGCAATACCTTTGCAGGACGTGTCACAACCCGTTAGCATTGGACTGGTTGCAATATTTATGCTGGTGCTTTTAGAAATTTTAGCGTCGGTAATAATACTGAAAAATTTAAGACTAAGGCGAATTTTTAGCGGTAAATCAATTTCAATAATTAAAAACGGCGTTATTGACCAAAAGGCAATGCGAAGTGTAAGAATGACGGTTTTTGATTTGGTTGAAATGCTTCGTATGCAGGGCATATTTGAACTGGATGATGTTGAAAGCGCAATTTTAGAGGTTAACGGAAATTTAAGCGTTAGGCCAAAACCTGAACGAGCCCCCGTAACACCCGAGCAACTAAAAATTTGTGTTAGTGACAGCGGAATACCCATGACGGTAATAAGCGACGGTACAGTAGTAACTTCATCACTAAACTTTTTAAACCTTACGGCCGATGACCTTAAAATAATTTTAAAAAACCAAAAGGTGGACCCAAAGGATATTTTTTTAATGACCCTTAACAGCGCAGGTGAAAGCATAATAATTAAAAAGGAACAAAAATTATGAAAAGATTAATAGCGGCGGCAATAATTTTTGCAGCAATAGTTTTAACGGGTATAGGCGGAATATTAACCATAAAATCAACCGGTGCCGATGTAGAAAAAAGAATAACCCAAATACAAAATACCGCCCTTACCGACACCGACAAAAGGGCGGAAGAGTTTTTTTATTTTTGGGAGGACAAGCGTGAACTGATGGCGGTCTTTGTAAACCATGAAGCCATTGATGAAATAGGTCGCCTTGCCGCTAAAATGGTTTCGGCCGAACGGTCGGGCGATAAGGCCGTTTTATTTGAAAGCGCAAACGAAATACTTTTTATAATACGTGGCATTGAAGAGGATGAAAGTTTTAGCCTTTACACAATGCTGTAAAGAAAAAAGGCGGTTCAAAACGAACCGCCTTTTTTAAGGTTTTAAAAGTTTTTATGGAAGATTTACGTTCCAACCTGCTACAAACTGTGCAAGTAAAACAACGTCATCCAGGTTAGTATTGCCGTCGCTGTTAACGTCAAGCGCCGATGCGTTGTGGCTAACGCCCTGCCAACCTGCAACAACCTGTGCCAAGGCAACAACGTCATCCAAGTTTACATCACCGCTGTCATCAATATCACCTGCGGTGTAACTTAACTGATTATCATTTAAAACAACAGGCAAACCAAAAATATGAAGGTAGTATGGCCCACTTTGCCTTTCCTTATAAAGGTTATAGTAAATTATTCCCAATTCGGTTTGGGCAATAAAGTACTGGTCAAAAGCGTTTCCACTACCAATACCATAACCAAACTCTTCCAAACCGTGTTGTTTTAATACTTTAGTGGTAACGTATTCTTTACTGCCGTCCTTACAGGAAAGTTCCATTTTTATGGTACCTGCTTCATTAAAGCTTTCCACCTTAACGCCGACAATATATAAATCAGCAAAGGTAATAAGGTTTTTGGCCGTTGCCTGCATACCCAAATAGCTTATGGTTGTAACACCATCAATGGTTTGTATGGTTGCGTATTTATCACCAATTAATACGTTCACTGTGCTTAAGCCGTATCTGGTATACCTAATATTTTGCTCTGAAACGGTAATTTCCTGACTGCCATCTGCTGTGGTTACCTTAAATTTCATACCAATATAATTAGGTATTACCTGGTCGGAAATATAACTGTTTTTAGTGGGACCGTTAAGTATTTCAATACCTGTAACGTCACTTTTATTTATTTTTACGTCATAAGTAGCCTTTGCACCAAGGTATGTAAAGGTTATGGTGTTTTCACCATCCACACCCCAAGGATTTGAATGCTGTATGTCAGCATAATCCACGCAGTAGCCGTCAACCGGAATTTGCAAACTATAATCTTTATTAAGTTTAATGGTTGCGGGGGCTCGACCATCTTTATAATAAATTTTTACGGTAAATTTATCCAGATAATCGTGGTAGTTATATGAGTAATACTCGAAGTTTCCTTCCCAAGTACCATTGGTTTCAACTTCAAAGGTTGGAAAACCGTTATCAATAACCTCTATCCTATCAACGGGGTTGTCAACAATTTTTACGTTATAGTCGCATTTGGCACCCAAATATTCAAAGGTTATTTTATTATTTTCGCCACCCTTTATCCAATGTTCTAAATCCTGTGACGAATAATAATTCACATAGTTTCCATCAATTATATTGAGGTCGTCATAACTTAAAGGTTTTATTACGGGGGCACGACCATCATTATAGGTTACCTTTAATGAAAGTTTATTAAATAACATATAATAATCGTACCAAAAATAACTAACCTCTTTATTAAGGATATGGTCCCAATACTCATTCCAATATCCGGAACCGTTTTCATAAAGGAAGGCGTCGCCGTTTTCAATAATTTCAATTTTTTCTACCGGGTTTTCGGTTATTTTTACGTTATAGGTGGTCTGGGCACCCATATACTTAAATACTATTAAATTATCATCGGCGCCTATCGACCACTCTTTACTTGACTGGTATGACGTAGCTAAAACATTTTTTCCGTCAACCAATATTTCATCATTATAACCGTCATATTCAAGTTTTTGCACTAAAGGTGCGCGACCATCATTATAGGTTACCTTTAATGAAAGTTTGTCTAACTGATCGTAGTACTGGTAGTAAAAATATGGTTCTTCCTCACCTGTTTCTTCGTTTAACGCGGTGTCCCAATATCCTGAACCTTCTTTATAAAGGGCGGGGAAACCATTATCAATAATTTCAATTTTTTCTACCGCACTTTTTTTAATATTCACGTTATATGTGGCTTCCATGCCCAAATAACTTACTGTTATTAAATTTTCGGTTCCGCCTACTGTCCAAGGTTGTTCATCCTGGTTAGAATAATCCGAAACCGGGGTGTCTAAAATAATACCGCTGCCCAAAGGCTGAATATATGGGTCACGGCCATCACTATAATTGATTTTTAATGAAAGCAGCGGCAGGTACTGACCATAATTATAGTAAAAATATGGTTCTTGATCAGAGTACGAGGTCCAATAACCGCTTTCCTCTTCAACCAGCGTTGGAAAA
>JAFNZJ010000005.1 GCA_017382915.1 Clostridia bacterium
GGGCTTTAATATTAAGCCCCTTTTTGCTGAACTTTCTGCCATTGGTGGCAAAAGTACAGAATTTGAAGTTTTTATTAAGCTTTTTGGCAACAGTCAGGCCATATCTGTTGGCAAATACACCCTTAAGGGTGAAAAAACCTTGCGGTTGCCCCTTAATCAGGTGTGGTGCAAGCAATTTAGCCTGAAAATTGTCGGAAGCGGTGATTTTTCACCATATAATCTTACGATTTGTTACAGGAGAAAAAGTTTATGACCTTTTTACTTGATGCACTTGATATTGATTTGCAGGAATTTGAAGGTGCCGATGAAAAGGTAAGAAAGCTTGCCTATATTTTGGATGAGCTTATTGATACGCTTAAAATCGCACTCAAATAAAAAATACCGCCAAGCTTTTCTTGGCGGTATTTTTGTTTTATAACTTGCAATATATTTAATATCAAGTTATAATATATTTAATACAAATTTAAGTAAAGGAATGAATACCTTGAATTTTGATAATATTACACCAAACGGTACGGTTGATTGCTACGCCCTGCTTAAAACGGTTGAAAAAAAGATTTCTGCCAAGGGCGGTGCCTACCTTGACCTTACCATTACCGACAAATCGGGTGAAATGAACGCCAAGCTTTGGGACTATTCTGAAGCGGTGCACGGCAGTTATGAAGCGGGTAATCTGGTTAAACTGCGCGGCACTGTGTCAGAATATAAGGGTGTCAACCAGTTCCGTGTTGAGCGCATTCGCCTTTGCCTGCCGGAGGATAATATTGACATAAATGATTTTGTGCCGGCAACCGACTTTAATGCTGAGGATATGTGGAATGAGCTTTATAAAACCGCAGAAAGCTTTAATGACGGTGAGCTTAAGGCAATAGTTACCTATATTTTAAATAACAATAAAGAAAAAATGCTTTATTGGCCTGCCGCATTTAAGATGCACCACGCCGTAAGGGGCGGTCTGCTTTGCCACACACTTTCAATTGTGCGCTTGGCTGAGGCGGTTTGTAAGGTGTACCCCTTTGCCGACCGCGAGCTTTTACTAGCAGGTGCCCTACTTCACGATATTGGCAAAATTGAAGAGTTTGAAATTGGTGCAACCGGACTTGTTACAGGTTACAGCGCAAAGGGTAATCTGGTTGGTCATTTGGTTGGCGGTGCGGTAGCGGTGGAAAAGGCGGCCGAAGCACTTGGCATTACTTCTGAAGTGGTTATGCTGCTTTCTCATATGCTTATATCACATCACGGCAATCCCGAATTTGGTGCCGCCGTACTTCCCCAGTTTTTAGAGGCCGAGCTACTTAGCCAGCTTGACCTTATGGATGCCACCGTTTTTGAAATATGTGAAGCAACCGAGGCAGTAAATAAGGGTGAAACAACCGGCAGAATTTTTGGTCTTGATAACCGCAAGCTTTATAATCACGGCAGAATCCCCGACGCTAAATATCAGCCTAAACTATTTTAATTTAATCTAATAATAAAAAAGAGTGTTGATTATCAACACTCTTTTTTGTTTTTCAATCTATCTTTCCTCACGGAAGTAGTTAAGGCCAAGCGCCGCAGGGGGTTGACTGTCCTTTTTATTTCTAATACTGGTAAATACCAAAACAATAATTGTAACTATATAGGGCAGCATTTTAAACAGTTCCTTTTCGGCAAAGCCAAAGCCTGTAATATAGGTGCTGGCAATGTAAAGTGCGCCAAATATAATTGAGCCAATGATTGCAAGGTTTGGTTTCCAAACGGTGAAGATAACCAGCGCAATAGCAAGCCAACCAATAGCATCAATACAATACTCCCAGTTGCCGTTAAGGTAGTCCATAATAAATGAAAGACCACCAAGACCTGCAACACCGCAACCAATACAGGTTGCTACATAACGGTAGCGCGAAACATTTATGCCTGCGGCATCGGCGGTTGCGGGGTTTTCACCTACTGAACGCAAATGCAAACCAACCTTTGTTTTTGAAAGAACAAACGAGGTTGTAAGCGCAATGGCAATTGCCAAATAAACAAATATACCATACGAAAGGAATAATTCACCAAACCAACCCAAATCATCCGCAAAGGGAAGTGATGCGGTAAAATACTTACTACCCTTTGTAAAAATTGTGCTGGTTTCATCAATCATATAGTTTGAAATACCAACACCAAGGGTGGTTATTGCAAGGCCTGTAACATTTTGGTTTGCACGAAGTGTTACGGTTAAAAAGCTAAACATAAGACCCATAAATGCCGCACCAATAAATGCCGCAACAATTGGTATTATAACTGCCAAAACAGGCACTATATTGGTTTTTACAGCAGAAAAATAAAGATATTCAGCAAAGCAACCACATGAAGCACCTACGCACATAACACCGGGTATACCAAGATTTAAGTGGCCCGATTTTTCAGCAATGGTTTCACCGGTAGAGCCTAATAAAAAGGTCATACCAAGACGAATTGCACTAACAAGAAAGGCTAACATAATCAGTCATTCTCCTTTCTGGTTTTTCTAAATACCACTTTGTACTGTAAAAAGAACTCACAACCGATAATAAACAGCAATATAATACCTGTAATGATATTTGAAATATCCTCAGGCACGCGGAAGTCGGTAGAAACCTGTGAAGCGCCCTTTTCAAGAAAAACTATAAGGAAGGTGGTAAGCACCATATAAAGGGGATTGAATTTAGCAAGCCAGGATACCATAATAGCGGTAAATCCACGACCGCCTGCGGTTTCCACATTGATGGTGTGGTTAGTACCGCCAACCAGCAGTAAGCCTGCAATACCGCAAAGGGCACCCGAAATAATAAGGGTACGAATAATAACCTTTTTAACATTTATACCGATATATTTGGCGGTGTTTTCACTTTCACCAACTACCGAAATTTCATAACCCTGCTTACTGAATTTAAGGTAAATATAAACCGCAATTGTAAGGGCTGCAACAATAATAATGTTAAGTATAAATTGGTTATCACCTATAGCGGGGAAGCCGTATTCAGACATTGGTCTTAATGCGCCCGAGCCGTCTTTAACAAATACCTTAAGAAAATATGCAACCAACTGAATGGCAACATAGTTCATCATAAGGGTGAAAAGGGTTTCATTTGTGTTCCACATTGCTTTAAAAAATGCGGGGATGAATGCCCATACAATACCGGCAAGTATACTTGCTGCGGTCATAACCAAAAACAGTAACGGCAAGGGTAATTTGTCACCCAAAAACATCATTACTATAACGGTTGCAAGGCCACCTATTAAAACCTGACCCTCCGCGCCGATGTTCCAAAATCGCATTTTAAAGGCAGGGGTTACGGCAAGCGATATACAAAGCAACATTGCCATCGACTGAAGCAGGTTCCAAATACGGCGGGATGTACCAAATGCGCCGTCAAATATTGATGAATAAACCTCCAACGGGTTTTCACCTATAAGCAGGGTAATAACTATACCTGAAAAGGCAAGTGCCGCAACAATGGCTACCGCACGAACTATTATGCTGTGATACCAAGCAACCTGTGGGCGCTTAACAATATGAATAAGCGGGGTCTTTTGCTTTTTTTGTACCGTTGCCATTACTGCACCTCCTTACCGTCTGCGTCCTCTTCAAGTGAGGTTGATTTGGTCATAAGCAGACCAATTTCATCCTTAACGGCTGTTCTGCCGTCAACAATTCCGGTTATTTTACCTGAATTTATTACTAAAATTCTGTCACAAAGCTCCAGTAAAACATCTAAATCTTCACCAACAAAGATAACTGCTACGCCGTTTTCTTTTTGGTTGTTTAAAAGGTTATAAATAGTGTAGGATGAGTTAACATCCAGACCCCTTACAGGGTATGCCGCCATAAGCACCGATGGTGATGCGGCAATTTCACGACCAACAAGCACCTTTTGAACATTACCGCCCGAAAGATTACGAACGGGGGTGTTAGCGTTGGGGGTTACAACCTCTAAATCCTTAATAATGCGGTCGGCCAAATTTTTAGGCTCACGACGTTTTAAGAAAAATGAGTGACCTTTACGATAGCTGCGAAGCATCATATTATCTATAATGTCCATATTGCCTACAAGACCCATACCAAGGCGGTCTTCAGGTACAAATGAAAGTCTAACGCCAAGATCACGGATTTGAATGGGGGTTTTGTCACGCAAATTTTCAGGCTTGTTTTCTTCGGGGGTGTAGTATATAATTTCGCCATCGGTTAGCTTATGAAGACCTGCAATAGCCTCCAACAGTTCACGCTGACCACTACCCGCAATACCTGCAATACCTAATATTTCACCCGAACGGGCAGTAAAGCTTATATTATCTAAAACAGGTCTGCCCTCTTCATTAACACTGCTGATGTTTGATACAACCAGGCGGTCTTTACTGTTTTTAGGCTCGCTGCGTTTAATATTAAGGTCAATTTTTTTACCCATCATCAACTCGGTCAGTTCGGCCTCATTGGTTTCAGGGGTATTAACGGTGGCAACATGCTCACCCTTTCTTAAAACGGCTACCCTATCCGATATTGAAAGTACCTCATGCATTTTATGCGTAATGATTATAATTGACTTGCCGTCATCACGCATACGACGCAAAATGCTGAATAACTTTTCGGTCTCCTGCGGGGTTAAAACTGCTGTGGGCTCATCAAGGATTAAAATATCTGCGCCGCGATAAAGCACCTTAAGTATTTCAACCGTTTGCTTTTCAGAAACCGACATATCGCAAATGCGCTTTTCGGGGTCAATGATAAAGCCGTAACGCTGGGTTATTTCAATAACCTTTTTATTAACGGCTTTCATATTAAAGCGTTTATCATCATCAATACCAAGCACTATATTCTCACTGGCGGTGAATACATCTACCAGCTTAAAGTGTTGGTGAATCATACCAATTTTATAGTTAAAGGCATCCTTGGGGGAGGATATAACAACCTCCTCACCGTCAATTAATATTTGACCCTCATCGGGGAAGTATATACCCGCAACCATATTCATAAGGGTGGTTTTGCCCGAGCCGTTTTCACCCAAAATTGCAAGAATTTCACCCTGCATTACCTCTAAATTACAGTTATTGTTAGCAACAACACTGCCAAAGGTTTTGGTTATTGAGCGGCATTCCAATGCGATTTTTTTAGCCACAGCGCACCTCCAAAAAAATTAAAAATTTAAACCCTATAAAAACAAATATTTTTTATTTGTGCTTATAGCCTTTAAATTACGAAATAGGCGGAGCTTTTTTATAAAAACTCCGCCTATTTTTTAACGGTTATAGATTAATATTTCTCATTAATAAGGGTGATACCGTCAATTCTTAAATCAAAGTAAGGAGCTGAACGGTACTCAGACTCATGGAAATAACCTTCAGATACAGCTTCGGTATCAGGGGTGAATTTAGCATCGGTGTCAACATCAGCTTTGTAGGTTTCAACAGCCTTGCCACCTACGGTGAAGTTCTTGGTATCAAACACCTTAACGGCGCCGGTTTTAAGATCTTCAATAGCCTTTTTAACAGCGTCAACAGTACCTTCAGCAGCAACACCCTGGTTGATGCCGGTAAGAACTACTGAGCCTTCAGCAATGCCGCCGCACCAGTCATCAGAGATTTCGGTACCGGTAGCAACGCATTTAATAATGTAGTTGTAGTAAGGTGCCCAGTTAATAGCAGAAGAAACTATAAAGGTTTCGGGGCAAGCATCATAGGTGCTGCCGTTGTAAGAAACGTTAGGAATACCCTTAGCTTCACATGCACCGGGAGCGCCCATTGAGTCAGCGTGCTGAGAAATGAGCTTGCAGTCTCTGTCGATAAGAGCGTTGGCAGCATTTTGCTCCTCAACGGCATCATACCAAGAACCGGTAAACTGAACATCCATAGTAACGGTGGGGCAAACTGATTTTGCGCCAAGGTAGAAAGAGGTGTAACCTGAAATAACTTCAGCATAGGTGTAAGCGCCTACATAACCAATCTTAGCCTGGTCAGCAGTGAATTTGCCAGCCTCAATCATTTCGTTAAGCTTCATACCTGCGGCGATACCTGCAAGGTAACGGCCCTGGAAGATTGAAGCAAAAGCATTGTTGTAGTTGGGGAGTTTTTCGGTGTGAGCTTTAGTACCGGTTGCATGACAGAACTGAACGTCCTTAAACTCTTTAGCAGCCTTGATGATAAAATCTTCATGGCCAAAGGAGTTAGCAAAAATAAGGTCACAGCCTTGGTCAACCAAGTCAGCAGCCTCTTGATAGCAAGCGTCAGTTTCAGGAACGTTGGTTTTAACAAGAACCTGCTCATCGGTAAGACCTGTAGCCTCTTGAACTGCATCTACAGCGTTAAGGAAGTTAAGGTCGTAGGTTGATTTTTCATCATGAAGACAGATGAAGCCAACCTTGAAATCAGCGGGGATTTCATAATCAACGGTAAGGGTGGGTGCTGCAAGTGGAGATTCGCTCATGCCGAGTGTTTCTTCACCGCTGCCGGCACAACCGGCAAAGCTTGCGAGCATTAAAACTGCAAGAACAAGTGCGAGAAGTTTTTTCATTTTATTTCCTCCTAATAGGGGTGCAACCCCATTTTTTTACAACATGGTAAATATATATTTACCATATATAAATATTTTACATAATGTGGCACGAAAAATCAATAACATTTTAGCGAAAATAAATATTTTTTTAATAGATTTTGAACGTTTTTGTAACAAAATGCAAATGATAAAATAAAGCAGAGAGAATTATTCCTCTCTGCTTTAATATCAATACTCAAAACTGCACTCTAAATTATCCACCAAAACCTTGTGTGTTCCGTGGTTTACGGCCGTCTGCATATTTTTATCAATATAGGTAAAGTCACTACTGTCAAGGGTAAAGCTAACCTGCTTTTTATCCCCCGGTTTTAAATTAACCTTTTTAAAACTACGCAGTTTTTTTACAAATGGGGTGATTGGGCAGTGCATCATTTTAACAAAAAGCAAAACGCTTTCATCAATTTCATAGCTTCCCTTATTTTCTACATTAACAGTAACCGTTACCTTGTCACCCTTAACCTTTGCGGTAAGGTCTGAATAACAAAGCTCAGTATATGAAAGACCAAAGCCAAATGGAAGCCAAGGGTCAGGGCTTGCCAAAACATAATCGCGGCCTGGGGTAGTA
The DNA here is from genome assembly GCA_017382915.1 of Clostridia bacterium. Taxonomy (GTDB): domain Bacteria; phylum Bacillota; class Clostridia; order Oscillospirales; family Acutalibacteraceae; genus UMGS1279. Next base: position 7,116 of record JAFNZJ010000005.1, read on the forward strand.
GGACTACCCGGCTTTTTATAAAGACTGCCGCGTGCCGATGGCTTATGGTTATAGTAGCAAGGCAAATGACCCACCGACTGCGGAAATGAGAATGAAAGCTTTGCCGATGGTGATTTATCACCAAAAATTAAATTGGCAAAGGCAATGCCGTTTTGCTCACCGCCGCCAAAGCTAAACATAAAGGCGTTGACCTTATCAACCTCATTTTTAATAGCGTAGGGTCTGCCGGCATAAAAACATAAAACGGTGGGTTTGCCAAGCGCCATAATTTCATTAAACAGGCGCTTTTGTGATGGGGTAAGACCTAAATCGTGGGTATCATAACCCTCGCCGCAGGTTATTTCGGTGTTTTTAAACTCACCGCCACCTACACCGCCGCCGGTATCGGTACTGTCACCCAAAACCAAAAATACGGTGTCGGCTTTTTTTGCCTGCTCTACTGCCTCATTTACCATTTCATCGGTGGTGAAAATATGATTACAACCACGGGCATAAAGCACTTTATCGGCACCTAATCTGTCCACCATGCCGTCATAAAAGCTTATGCAGTTTTCGGTTTGACCTATGTAGTTGCCAAGGTAACTATCCTTTGCATTGTTGCCAATAACCGCAACCTTGCCCACCTTATTTTGGTCAAGCGGCAAAATGCCGTCATTTTTAAGCAGTAATATAGCTTCCTCATCCATTTTGCGGGCAAGTGCCTTGGCTTCATCATTATTCATAAGCGGTTTGAGTGAATCATCGGTATATGGGTTTTCAAAAAGTCCAAGCTCAAACTTAAGGGTCAGTACCCTAAGCACCGCCTCATCAATCAGGCTAATATCGATTTTGCCATCTTTTACAGCCTGCCTGAATTCATCGTTATATCCGCTTGGGCAGGGTGCTTCAATATCCACGCCCGCTTTAATTGCCATTTCACCCGCCGAGAATGCGTCCTTTGCAACATGGTGAAAGCTATGTAGCATATTAACAGCAGCCCAGTCGGCAATGGTGGTCCCCTTAAAGCCAAGCTCATCACGCAGCAGATGTCTTAACCACTTTTCACTGCTGTGTAGTGGTTCACCATCAACCTCATTATAGGACGGCATAACCGAATAAACACCCGCATCAATACATTTTTTAAAGGGCTCTAACATAACTTCGCGGATTTCACGCTCACCAATATGTGCGGGCGAAAGATTTATACCACATTCCGGAACACCGTATGCAATAAAATGCTTTGCAGTGGCGGCAACACCATTCTGCTGAACGCCCTTAACATAAGCGGCGCCCATTTCACCCACCAAATATGGGTCTTCAGAATAGGCCTCTTGCGTGCGACCCCAACGGGGGTCACGCGGAATATCAATATTAGGGGCAAAAACCTGCCTTATGCCAACGGCACGGCATTCTTTACCTATAATATCGGCCATTTTTTTAATATTGTCGGGGTTAAAGCTACCGCCAAGACCTGCACTTTGCGGAAATACCGTTGCGCCCGAGTGATAAAGACCATGCAGTGCCTCAAAGCACATTAGCATTGGTATACCAAAGCGGTTATTTTTAATAAAATAATCTTGAATTTCATTTATGGCTTTATCATCACTAAGGTGACTTAAATTGCCAAATGTACCGGCATAGGTTGGCACCGGCTCACCCTTTTTAAGTGCATCGCATAGCATATTGACCTCAATGTAAAAAACCATTTGGTCAATTTTTTCATCAACCGTCATTTGTGCAAGTAGGTGCTTTGCCCTTTGCTCGGAAGAAAGAGCTTTATCCTTATACATTATAAACACCCCGACTATGCTAGTTTTGATTTAAAAATTCCAAAACTTCATTTTTAATGTCGGTCATACCCTGCACCGAGGGGTGACCTGCAATTTTATTTATATTTTTAAGCTGTAATGCATGGATGCCGTAATGCTCACATGCAGTTTTAATACCTTGGACAATAGGCTCATCAAGCCAGGTGTTGATTATCCAAATTAAATTGGCGTTGGGCAGGGTTTCTTTAAACCTTTTAATTACATAGCTTACGGCAGGCAAAAATGAAAACAGGTCCTGCTTGGTAAAGCCGTCATACATCGGCTCACCCATTGGCACCTTTGCCCAGCAGTCATTGGTACCGCCAAATATAAAAACGGTATCAATTTGATTTTTTTCAAAAAAGCCTTCGGCTATAAGCTTATCAAGTCTGCAGGCAAAGGACATTGTATCAGACCAGTCGGCATTATCATAGCCTGTATGACAAACGGTAGAGCCCGACCAGCTGTTATTAAAAACCAAGTTGGCACCGGTTTCGCTCATCAACTGGTGCCACCAGGTTTGCTCCACCTTATATACACCCGTTTTGCAGTCGGGGTCGGTTTCATAGTAGCTTTTGTATTCTTTAGGGATATAACCTATAAATGTTGAATAGCTATCGCCCAATATCATTACATTTTTAATATCCATAATAATACCCTCTTCCCGGCAATTTCAAGTTAAATATAACACAAGAGTTTACCCTTTTCAACCCCCAATTTTAATATATTTTATTTTTTTGAATATACTTTTAAAAAGGGGAGATTTGCTATGAAAAACAACCTTAAATTATGGCAGTTTGGCGGCTTTGTTTTCACTTCAGTTTTGGGTACACTGCTGCATTTTGCCTATGAGTGGAGCGGCAACTTGCCACTGCTTGCACCTTTTGTGGCCGTAAACGAATCAATTTTTGAGCATATAAAGCTGCTTTACTTCCCCGCCCTTATTTTTAGCGTGGCGCAGTGGTTTTTGGGCGGTAAGGAATTTAATAATTTTTGGTGCGCCAAGCTTATTGGCGCCATCGTTGGCATAATAATTATACCAACCCTTTATTACACCTACACAGGTGCGCTGGGCGAATTTGCCGACTGGTTTAATATTGCCATATTTTTTATTGCGGCGGGCGGCACCTACCTTACCGAATATTTTATTCTAAAGGGCAATAAATCCCGTTTTAATGAGGGGCTTTGCCTTGCACTGCTTTTGGTAATTGGCTGTGTGTTTATTACCCTAACCTACCTGCCACCCCACATACCGTTTTTTGCAGACCCCGTAACAGGTAAATACGGAATATAAAAAATCGGTAGAGATTACTCTACCGATTTTTTAGTTGATAGCTTTATAAAGCGAATTTACTTTTTCTTATTTTTTAATGTTGTTATTGACGCAACCAACATACGACGGAGTTCGCCACAGTCGTGAAGCAACCCTTTTATAACGTTGAAACAAATTACCGGATAGACTTAAAAACATCAGCCCCTGCTAAATAGGTAGCAGGGGCTGTATTCGTTATTAAGCTGTTTTCTTTCTGCTTAAGGTTTCTAAAACTACTATGCAGGTAGCACTGAGTATCAGCAAAATCCACCACCAAGAGAGATTTACGTTATCTCCCGTTTGGGGTGAGTTTGGATCTGCTTTTTCGATGGTTCCGACCTCGGTCGGGGCAAGCGTGCCCTTTTCTTCGTTCAGTACCAGATGCAGTTCCACGCCTGCGCCGTTTTGGTCAACGGACACGGTGTAGGTGCCGTCTTCCAACAATGCCACGTCGGCTTTGTTGTCCTTTTTTAACTCAAAGGACAGATAGCCAATGATCTTGCCATCATCCAGCGCTGTGAGGGAGTGTTCGCCCGGCTCTACATCGGTAAAGACAAA